>NZ_JBDSQY010000208.1:0-62506 GCF_039929585.1 Capsulimonas sp. | reverse complement strand
TTCCTCACATCCGCGCTGCCCGCCGGCGCCAAAGCCGTCGCGGCAGGATGCAGCTGGGGAATCGTCCCTCCCCGAGAACCCGGTAAGACGGCGTTTTTCCTGGAGTATTACGCAAAGGCCGTCACCGACCTCACCGACGCCTCGGAGACCGTAAACCTTCCCCTGGAACTGTTCGCCCGCCGCGACGGCGCAGCGATCGTCCTTACGGTGAAAGAAAACAATCAGCCAGCGGCGAAATCCGACATCGTCGTCCAGATCCCAAGCTCCAATGACGATGTCAAATTGACGACCGACGACAAGGGCGAAGCGCGGTTCACGCCGGCGAAATCCGGCTCGTACAATGTCCGCGCCTTAGTCGAACATCAGCGCTCCGGCGCGCACAACGGGAAGCCGTATAGCCTCGTCAAAGAGTACACCACGATCGTCCTGCCGATCACCACCCTGTAATCCGATGAAGCTTGCAAGGTTCGTTCTGGACAGAAAAGCGGTACAATAACAAGCGATATCGTTAGACAAATTCCCTTGTCATCACCCCGTGGATTAGATCGGCGACGTTCCATGCTCAAGCGCTTCTTCTCGTACTACCGGCCCTACAAAGGCCTTTTTCTGCTCGATTTCTCCTGCGCGGTCATCTCCGGCATCTTTGAGCTGGCGTTTCCGATGGCGACCCGCACCTTCATCAATGAGCTCCTGCCCAAGCACGATTGGGCCTTGATTCTGGGGGCCTCCATCGGCCTGCTGGCGATCTATCTCGTGAACACGGGCTTGCAGTATATCGTCAACTACTGGGGCCACGTGCTTGGGATCTCGATCGAGACGGAGATGCGCCGCAAGGTCTTCGATCATCTGCAAAAGCTGTCGTTTCGGTTCTATGACAACCAGAAGACCGGCCATCTGATCGGCCGCGTGACCAAGGATCTGGAAGATATCGGCGAGGTGGCGCACCACGGACCCGAAGACGCCTTTATTGCGGTGATGACGTTTATCGGCTCATTCCTGCTGATGCTGACGATGAACGTCAAGCTGGCGCTGATCACCGGCCTCGTGGTCCCGCCGATGCTCTGGCTTTCCACGCGTTACGGGCGGGCGATGACGCTCAACATGCGCTCGCTCTTCCAGCAGGTCGGGAATTTCAATGCGCGCATTGAGGAAAACATCGGCGGGATTCGCGTGGTGCAGGCGTTCGTGAACGAAGACCACGAGCGCGCCCTCTTCGCCAAGGACAACGACAGCTACCGGGACACCAAGCTGAACGCCTATCGCCTAATGTCCAAAAGCATGTCGCTCAGCTACATGACCATGCGGATCGTACAGATCTTCGTCATGATCGCGGGCGCGTACTTCTTCCTGCACGACAAGATGACCATCGGCGACTTCGTCGGCTTCCTGCTGATGACCAACGTTTTCTTCCGCCCCGTCGAAAAGATCAGCGCGGTGCTGGAGACCTATCCCAAGGGCATCGCCGGCTTCAAGCGTTACACAGAATTGATGGATACGGCGCCTGATATTACCGACGCGCCGGACGCCGTGGAAGTCGGCCATCTGCGCGGCGCCATCCAATTTGAGGACGCGACCTTCGGATACGACGAGCACAAAAAGGTCTTAAAGAACATCGATCTCGCAATCCTTCCCGGCGAGATGGTCGCCTTCGTCGGCCCAAGCGGCGCCGGCAAGACCACGCTCTGCTCGCTGCTCCCGCGCTTCTACGATCTCGATTCCGGCCGCATCACCGTGGACGGGATCGACATCCGTCAGATGACGCTTGCCTCGCTGCGGCGCAACATCGGCATCGTCCAACAGGATGTTTTCTTATTCGCCGGGACGATCCGCGAGAACATCGCTTACGGCCGCCTCGGCGCCTCCGATGAGGAGATCATGGACGCCGCCCGCCGCGCCCGCCTGGACGAAATGATCGCCGGTCTCCCCGAAGGTCTGGACACCGTCACCGGCGAACGCGGCGTCAAGCTCTCCGGCGGCCAGAAGCAGCGTATGGCCATCGCGCGCATGTTCCTGAAGAACCCGCCCATTCTCATCCTCGACGAAGCCACATCCGCCCTCGACACCGAAACCGAACGCGCGATCCAGGCCTCCCTCGCCGAACTCGCCATCGGCCGCACCACTCTCGTGATTGCGCACCGCCTCGCCACCATCCGCAACGCCGACCGCATCGTCGTCGTCGACGAAACCGGCGTCGCCGAACAAGGCCGCCACGACGAACTCGTCGCCGCAGCGGGGATTTATCGACGTTTGCACGAGGCGCAGTATGGTTAAGACGCTCCAGGTTCAAATGTGACTGCGCTCAGACTCGCTTTGAGAGCCTCCAACTGTCCCCGATGTTTCGAACCATTAGTCTCTTTAAGTTTACGAATGTTCTGCAGCTTCCACTGCACGGCGGGAAATCTTTGGAAGTCAGCAAAGCTGTATTGATCCCACTCAGGGGAGCCGTTTTTGAAACTGATCAGAAATTCTCGATCAGTTTCCGTTAATCGATTGTGGATCACCGCAATCAGAGTGTTTCGTGTTTCTTCGAACTGAGCATAGCCAAACGGTTCTTCCGTCATTCCGGCAAAATGATGCTCCATGGTCGCCTGCTGATCGAGGAGAGCGGGCCGAAGCATCTCATGGATCGGGCGTTCTCCACTCAAAAGACACAGCAGAAAGCCTCGTTTGATTTCATCATCGAAGCCTGAATTTTGGAGCATGTATTTGATGTCGAACAGGTCACGAGGGTGCTGACGGCTCAGCGCGGCGCAAATCTTGCCTCCGTAAACCTGCCCGAGAGGCATGATCCGCATTTCCGCAAAGCGATCGAAAGTACTCTGTGTTTTCTCACTCAGGACACGCATCTTCGGGGCGCCTAAGGCCCCGCGCATAGTAGTATTTACCTCGATCTTCACCTGTATTCCCTGGCGACTACATAGAAGCTTAAAACGATCCGTATCTATCGTGATGCGAATGCTGGGAGACTTAGCCGTGATCCTGGTTTGTATTGATCGGAGAGCGACGATAATATTTGCGAGAGTGGCGCCTCTGTCTTCAATAAGCAGATAGGTCAGATCCAGATCCACGGAAAGACGCGGCATGTCGCGCACGAAGAGATTGATTGCCGTGCCGCCGTGCAGCGCGAAACATTCCTCGTCCGCTACCGCCGGCAGGATATCCAGAAGTAAAAGTACCTGACTTCGATATTTAGGGGTGCTCATAATTTTACCAATTCCCGAGGAACGGTAATCTGGTATTTTGGGACGTAAACGCCGCCTGGGACAAGGCTGCGTTTTCCATGACCAATTTCGATTTGAGAGCGATCGAGATGTCGAACCCAGGCGTGCCCGGCTTGTTCCGCCATGAACAAAAAAAGACGCTTCACCTTGATTGATCGGCATTGCTCCAGCAGTTGCTGAACTATGATGGGACGGAGCGCGTCCAGCCCTTCCATAATCTGATACGCTTCCATGAGATCAAATGTGTCTGGAGCGAGGTACAGACATTCCATTATCGCCCGCGCGGCGCTGGAGGCTCGCACAGTAAACAGCTTGCTTTCCACGTCCACCAAGCCGACATGCGGCGGCAGGAAGTCCGTATGGCGTAACTGTAATTTGGCGCCCCAATCGTAATTCTTGAACCAGGTCGGCAGATTGACATTGCGCGGCGAAAATAATTGAATTGCTTGAGGGTTGAGCTCCAGATAATGCGCCTGGCCTAGGAGTCCCAGCGCCGTTCGTCCGCCCACATGGATATTCAGATGCGCCTGCTTCTGGATCGCGTAGAGGCCGCCAAGCCAGTCCACGGCGTCGCCGGGTCGCCGGAAAGCGCCATGTCCGATACTTGCAATCCAATCCGTCGACTGATAGGACTGCTGAAGCTGGCGAGAGACTTCCATCTCCTCAAGCCATGACGACAGAGCCACAGTCCCTGAAGGCCATGATCTGAGGATTTTGTTTATTTTTGTCTCCATATGTAAATTCATTATTTACATTATACAGCAAATATAAACTATATCCATTGATTGGTAGGGCGCCTAGAATTTGTCGTTTGCACAGGGCGCAATATGGCTAAGATGCTTGCATGAAATGTCTTCCATCGCGCCAATCCCATTTGTCCGCCGTGTCCTCGTTTTGCAGACACGGCAGGGCGCTCACGATTGCTATTGCCTTGATAGCGTCAGTCACCGCAGCCCATCCGCAAAACACTCCCACAATCACCACGGAGACGCTGGGTATTGCGCTGGAAGGTTATCCATACCCATACCCCGTTAAGTCCTTATCCTTCGAGATTGAAGGTCAGCCGGTCCGCATGGCTTATATGGATGTCGCGCCTGCGGGCGCCGCGAACGGCCAAACAGTTCTGCTGCTGCATGGGAAGAACTTTTATGGAAACTCGTGGGCGCGGGTGATCGGGGTGCTGACGCAGGCGGGGTACCGGGTGGTGGTCCCGGATCAGATCGGCTTTGGGAAGTCATCTAAGCCGGATATCGACTATAGTTTCGATATGCTCGCGGCGAATACGGCGAAGCTGCTGGAGACGCTGGGCGTCTCGCAGGCCGTGGTGATTGGGCATTCGACGGGGGGAATGCTTGCTGTGCGCTTTGCGCGGACGTATCCGGACCGGGTGACGCGGTTGGTGCTGGAAGATCCGATCGGGCTGGAGGATTATCGCCGGACGGTCCCGCCGCAGACGACAGAGACTTTGTACAAAGCGGAGATGGAGCAGACGCCGGAAAAGATCAGCGCCTTTTATGCGCGCTATTTCGCCCATCCCAGGCCCGAGCTCTACCAGCCCTACGCCGATATCGCGTCCTGTGTGTTACAAAGCGGAGAATATCCCCGCTGGGCAAAGGCTTCAGCATTGACCTATCAGATGATCTATCGCCAGCCCGTCCGCAGCGAGTACAACTTACTCAAGCCCAGCGTGCTGCTGATTGTGGGGGAGCAAGACCGGACGGCCGTGATGCGAAACTACGCCGACCCAGAGACGCAAAAGACGATGGGGAATATTCCAAAGCTGGCCGAGGCCGCCGGGAAGGACATCCCGCACTGTAAGGTCGTGATCGTTCCCGACTGCGGACACGTTCCGCATATGGAGCAGCCGGAACGCTTTGACCGCGAGCTGCTGGACTTTCTCAAGTAGGAGGCGACGAAGCGCCTACCAGTATTTCCACGCATTGAAGTGGACTACGTAAATTCCCAGCAGCAGATTGCAGACGGCGTGCGCCAAAACGCAGGCGCGTAAATCTTTCGTCTTCCACATCAAGCCGCACATCGCCGCCGAAAAGATCGCGGCGACCAGCCACTCTGGATGGGAAAAGGCGAAGAGAAGGATGTTCACCGCCAGCGCCGTGGCGTTGAACACACCCGGCGGCACACGCCGGAAGTTGTCCATATCCGTAACGAAACGCAGCAAGAAACCTCGATAAAAGAGCTCTTCGATCAGCGGCACCACGGCCACCAATCCCAGAAAGCGAATGGCGAGAAACGCCGAGCGCCCATTGACATCCCCGATCTTTGTGAAGGGATTGTATTCCTCACGCTTCCCTAAAAAATCAAAGTGATGCGTCAGTGGATCGACCGTCACCCAAACTCCCGTCATCACCGCCCCCACCACAATCGCCAGCAAGGCGTTCTTCACGCTCAGCTTATCCGTCGGCGGATCCGCCGGCCGAAAGATCAGCAGCGTCGCCGCGACCACGGCGATTTTAAACGCATAAAATGCGGGGTAATGCGCGGAGAAGAACGATTCCAAACTGGTGAGCAGAATGAAAAGGGCGAAGGGGACTACATAGTGCAGCCACGATTGGTTGGATGGACGAGACATGGGGCTAGTATAAATGCCGAAGGGGGAGGGTGTCAAGTATAAACATCGCCGTCGGCCATTCTCGCTCTCTTAGCAAACCCCAATTCCCATCATCAGCAAAGCGCGCCAAAAGAATTTTGCGCTCGGGCGAAAAAAGTGTCCGTATTTTCGTCCGAGCGTACATATATCAATATAGGGATCGACGAAGACGAAAAATTTCCCTAGCGAGAGTTGGCAATATGGAACAAAAGAGAAGAAATTGCGGTATATACGAATTAGTTCGTACGAATTAAAACGTAATTGAGTGAGAAAGAAAATTAGGATGAAACAAGTTAAGAAGTCTGGATTTACTCTGATTGAGCTGCTCGTCGTCATAGCCATTATCGCGATTCTCGCGGCAATACTCTTTCCCGTATTCGCCAAGGCGCGTGAGAAGGCCCGGCAGATCGCCTGTTTGAGTAACGAGAAGCAGATCGGCCTGGCGATTATGCAGTACGCCCAGGACAATGAAGAATTGATGCCTGGCTTCAACTCTCTCTATCCTGCCGAACTGCCGTCGACCGATCCTAATTACGATAACCAGTTCCCAGGGTGGGCGGGGAAAGTCTATCCCTATATCAAGAGCAAGGCCGTGTTTAAGTGCCCGGATGACCCCACGACGGCCATCGCTCCCAAAAGCCCAGTTTCTTACGGGTTCAACAAGGACGCGATCAAACAGCCCTTGGCTCGCATGACGGCGCCGGCGTCCACGATACTTCTGTTTGAAATTCAGAATAACTTCGGCGCCGATCCCTCGGATATCAACGACAGCAACTCCGGGGCAGGCCTGGCAATCGGCGCTCCGCTTTCCAATCAGCCATCGGGAACGGCGACGGAAGCGAAGTATGCGACCGGCATGTTTCCCAATCGCAACTATGTGAGCACGCCGACGCCCGTCCATAACAGCGACGGCGCCAACTTCATTGCCGCCGACGGGCATGTGAAGTATCTCAAACCGGGGCGCATCTCCAGCGGCCACAGTCCCAGCTCTCCGGATATTGCACAGGACGATTCCAACGCCGCCAACTGCCCCTCGACACCCTGCGCCAGTGGAACCGGCGTTCTGAACAACGGCGGCGGCAGCGGATCGGCGACACTGACCTTCAGCCTGATTTAGGCGCGGTCGGCCTTGAAACCAGTTCCCACTGCCGGCACGCAGAGAAGGAACTGGTTTTTCCGCAGTCAGACATCTGGCGACGACGCCAAAATCCTTGAACTTCGATAAGGGCGCTATTTATGTACGCAGGAATAGATCATTTTTCACACGGCGCGTGAGAGTGCGCCATCTCACCCAGATGACAAGAAATTCACTCCGAAATATCACTTTTAGAAAACTTACTATGGATCGACATCTCTTCGTCAGGGTTCTCTGGCTCCTTGCCGGCGTGATTGTTACGCCGGCTTTCCATACAGCGGCGCACGCCTCGCCGGCGACGATATGGACACAGCGTAATGACAACGCCCGCAGCGGACAAAACAACAATGAGACGGAGCTGAATGTCGGCAACGTCAATAAGAATACGTTCGGGAAGCTCTTTAGCTATCCGGTGGACGATCAGGTCTACACGCAGCCGCTTTACATACCCGCGCTGACAATGAGCGCAGACAATAAGCCGCACAACGTCGTTTTCGTCGGGACTGTCAACAATACGCTCTATGCGTTCGACGCCGACGATCCCAAGGCGAACGGGGGGAAGCCGCTTTGGAGCCGGAACCTTACGCCCGCCGGCGCGCGCCCTCCGACGGCAAGCGACATCGCCTGGGATTATCGGGACTTCGCGAAGAACATGGGGATCGTCGGTACGCCCGTGATCGATACCGATTCGCGAACGCTGTATGTCGTCTCACGTCACGTCGCCGGCGACAACTTTGCGCAGCAGCTGCATGCCGTCGATATCCGTACAGGTCAGGAACGGCCAAATAGCCCCGTAGTCATCACTGCCGCTTATACTGCGGCGGGAGTCACAACGAAATTTGACAGCCTCTATCAGAACCAGCGCGCCGCGCTGACGCTCGTGAACGGCGTTGTGTATATTGCCTGGGCGTCCCATGGCGATATCGGCGATTACCATGGCTGGATTATGGGATACCGAGCTTCGGATCTGAAACAAACCACGGTCTGGAACACCACTCCGTCCGGTTCGATGTCTTCGATCTGGCAGGCAGGGGAGGGACTGACGACGGACGACGCCGGCAATATCTACTGCATGACGGGCAACGGCGCATTTGATGGGAAAGACAATTTCGGGGAGTGCGTCCTCAAGCTGTCCGCCAATCCGGCCACCGGCGCGCTGTCGGTGCTGGACTACTTCGCTCCCGCCAACTGGGAAATGCTGAACGCCACGGACAACGACTTAGGCTCATCGGGAGTCATGGTGATCCCTGGAACAAAGCTGCTCCTTGGCGGCGGTAAGGGGGGCGCGCTCTATCTCATCGATTCCGACAACATGGGCAAGGAGAACGACGCCAACAACATCGTTCAGGAGTTTCAGGGGACAGCGCCCGTCGGAGGGCAGTCGGGTCATATTCATGGATCGCCCATCTACTGGAAGGACGCTTCCGGCCAATTCGTTTACGTCTGGGGTGAGAACGACTATCTGCGCCAGTACAAATTCACGAATGGCGCGGACGCCAACCACGGATCGTTCAATACGTCCGCAACCTCGCACAGCCCATTCCGGGCGCCGGTCTTTTACCGGGGCATGCCCGGCGGATTTCTCTCGGTGACGTCCAATAACGCCGCGCCGGGAACGGGAATTCTTTGGGCCTCGACGCCATTCAATGACAATGCAAACCAGAAGGTCGTCGAAGGATCCCTCTCGGCGTTCGATGCGCGAGATGTCTCGCACGTCCTCTGGACCAGCAAAGATTTCCCGTCGCGGGACGACATCGGCCTCTTCGCCAAGTTCGTCTGCCCGACGGTCACTAACGGCAAGATGTACATGCCCAGCTGGGGCGTCCACGGCGGCCCCTGTCAGCTCTGCGTCTACGGACTAATCCCCGCTCCGACAGCCGGAACCGGCCTCGCGGTTCAGTACTTCAACGATCCAGCGAACGGCAAGTATCCTCTTACCAAACCGTTCGCAGGCTCGCCGATCTTAACGCGCATCGATCCCGTGATCGACTTCGACTGGGGCAGAACCTCCCCCGATCCCATCGTCCGCACGAACCATTTCTCCGCCCGCTGGACCGGACAAATCGAGCCGCGTTACTCTGAAAACTATACGCTCCATCTGCAATCCTCCAATGGCCGCCGTTTGTGGGTCAATGGGCGTCTCCTCATCGACAAGTGGATCGATAACCGGGACACCGACTACACCGGTCAGATCGCGCTGGAAGCCGGGAAGAAGTACGACATTCGCCTTGAGTATTTCGCGAATGTCGGAATGGCGGACGCCAAGCTCAGCTGGCAAAGCGCCAGCCAGGCGCTGGAATCCGTTCCACAGTCGCAGCTCTATCCTGTTCCCTACACGCCGCCCAAGCGCGCCGTTCTCCCGAAGACGCAACACGCCGTTCCGAAACGTCCCTCATTGGTCAAATAGACACTCCACGCTAGTCTTAGCGGATTGGCAGCCGCCCCGATCTTCGGCGCGGCTTTTTTGCTTGTGCGGCGCCAAGATTGAAAATCAAAATCGAAAAATAAATGTGTCCGGTTTTTCACGCCGATATACATACTGTCATGTGGGGAGAGAAACAGCGTGAACGACCAGCGTCTACTGCGGAATTTTGTCGAACAAGGATCTCAGCAAGCCTTCGCAGAGCTGAGCCAGAGGCATATGGGATTGGTGTTTTCCACCTGTTATCGGGAGCTGGAAGACAATGATCTGGCGCAGGACGCCACCCAGGCTGTCTTTCTGCTGATGGCGCAAAAGGCGAAGTCGCTCTGCCGCCACCCACACATCCCTGGATGGCTGTTTCACACCTCACGCTTCGTCGCCAAGAACGTTCGTAAGACCGAACTGCTCCGCAGAAGACACGAGGAGGCCATGATCGAACAGATAACCAAAAGCGATTACCCCAACGAACCAGAATGGAACGCAATCGATCCACTCCTCAACAACGCGCTGGCGGCGCTGAAGACGCTGGATCGCGACGCCATCCTGCTCCGATACTTCGAAGGCCGAACCTTAGCCGATGTCGGCGCGATCCTCGGTGTCTCCGAGGATGGAGCACGCAAGCGAATCGAACGGGCGCTGGAAAAGATGCGTACCCACTTCAAGCGGCATGACATCGCTGTTACCATCTCAGCCCTATCCCTGCTGCTCGCCGCGCACGCCGCCAAGGCCGTTCCCGCTGGCTGCGTCGCCGCCGTCAAATCGTTCAGCGCCTCCACGGTCGCGGGAGGCGTTGCGTTCACACACGCTAGCCCCCATATTGCACATATCGCCCAAGGAGCAATAAAATCCATGAAAATCGCCAGTTTCAAAACCGCCGCCTCCATCGGAGTCGCCAGTCTCGCCATTGGCGGGACCGTGCAGCATATCGCCGTCGCGCAATACAACGCGCATAAGCCGGCGCAAGTTCTTGTCGCCGCGCAAACGCCCGCCACTGAGAAACCCACCGACCCGACCGCAGGGATCGATCCGCAAGTCCTCACGATCCTCAATAAAGTACAGCACAAATACGCTTCGGCGAAGACGCTGACCGCAGATACTCTCACCACCATCTCAAGAAACAATAATGTGCAAGGCGCTATTCCGGGGGTTCTCCGGCTGATGCGACCCAACTTTGCGGAGAATGAGGAAACATCTGCAGACCTCAATCCAACTTCTCGCGTCGGTTCGGATGGCGTAAAATGCTGGGATCAGGTGATCTATGATCAGTATTACTATAACCAATCCCCAGAGAAAAAATCGGCCCTAGATGGGAGCAATATTTTTGATCGGATCGATCCAATCAATCCCAAAAGCAATTCGACAGATCCCAAAAGCGCATTCTTTAACGTGTACTCGTGGCTAAAACGGAGCACAGAACCGATCGGCGGCCTAAAAGTAATCACCGATACAGGCAAGGAAGATGTTGACGACGTCACTTATGATGTCCTGTCTTGGACGGATACACGCCAACAAAGAGAGGGATATGTATTCGAATCAAAATTATATATTGGAGATGACAATCTTATTCACCAATACAGCAATACGGAGATTGATCGAGGGCAAAACGGCGCACAAGCGCGAATGACTTTTACCACCAGCCAAAGATTTGACAATATCCAGCTGAATACGCCGTTAAAACCGGCGTCGTTTGCCTACATTCCGCCTGCGGTCCCGCTTCGTGTTCCGCCTGCTTCCAGCACATCCGGCCAAGTGCAAAACGCCGGCGAGGGCTAACGCCATTTCCCCGTCAATCGCCGCGCCGATCTTTGGCGCGGCGTGAGCGGCTCGCCTCAACAGCGCTTCTCCCGAAACGCCTCCCCTTCCTCTCATCATTCACTCTCTAGACTATTGAAAATAAATTTTCGCCAAAGGGTGGTTATTTTCGGCTCGCCTGCACATATCAATATGTAGGGAGAGAAAATTTGAACGATCAGCGGCTGCTTCAGGATTTTGTCGAACAGAAATCTCAAAACGCTTTCTCGGAATTGAGCAAGCGGCATATGGGAATGGTGTACTCCACCTGTCAGCGGGAACTGGGAGACAGCGAACTGGCGCACGACGCCACGCAGGCTGTCTTTCTCTTACTCGCCCAGAAGGCAAAGGCGCTGCGCCGTCACACCCATCTGCCGGCCTGGCTGTTCAACGCTGCGCGGCTCATCTCCAAAAACATTCGCCGTTCGGAACAGCGACGTCAGCGACTGGAACAGGTCGTAATGGAGGAAACATTGACAAGCGCTCCTCAACATGAAGCTGGCTGGGAAGCGATTGATCCATTCGTCAATGATGCTCTGGCGATATTAAAAGACCACGAGCGAGACACAATCCTGCTCCGCTATTTCGAGGAAAGAACGCTGGCCGATACCAGCGAGATCCTTGGAATTTCTCAGGAGGCAGCGCGGAAGCGGATCATACGCTCACTGGAAAAGATGCGTACCCACTTCCGGCGCTGCGATGTCGCCGTCTCGATTTCAGCGCTCTCCCTGCTCTTAGCCGCACATGCCGCTAAAGCTGTTCCCGCTGGCTGCGAGGCCGCCGTCCAAACACTCAGCGCTTCCACCGTTGCCGAAAGCGCCGCACTCTCCCACGCCAACCCACATATCGCACAAATCACCCAAGGAACATTGAAATCCATGAAAATTGCTAGCCTCAAGAGCGCTGCCTCGATTGGGATCGTCTGTCTCGCCGCTGGCGGAGTCGCACAGCATCTCGCCGCCGTCGCCCACCCACAGCCGATTGCCGCCGCCCGCAAAATACCCCTCGCGCCCCAGCAGTCCTTCGATACTTCTGGAATAGATCCCAACGTGCTGACGCTTCTTAATAAGGTCCGGCAAACCTATACTCACGCACGCGGATTGACTGAGGACTGCGAGTACCATTTTTCTAACGGAGATAAATATATTGACCTCAGCGGGAAAAGATTTTATGATATCAGGCACTTAAGACTGATGAGCCCCAATCTCGCTGACTACGTTAATCTCGCTGACGAAGTTGACTCAAAGATGACATATGACCAGGACAAAATTGATCGCACAGTGTCGGATGGCTCGGCAATATGGTATTACACGAAGTTTAATGTGATAGAATATACACATAGCGATGGTTTTGACGCAAAACCAATTGGTGTTCCCGGCTACTCAAGGACGCCGTTTACCCATTCTTCAAACCTCGTTCCTCATAGGTATTTTGCAAGTATAGGTGGGGTGTTTACACCCGGTACGAATTTTTATTTCAATGTCTATCAGGAACTGCGAGAGACCGTTCTCAATCACGACCTTCGAAACATAAAATACTCTGGTAAACAAGTGGTGGACGGCGTGACTTATGATGTATTATCCTTTCCTGGAAGTTTCGAAGGAGTAAACATCAGAATCTATATCGGAGCCGATAATTTTCTACATATATATAAATACTCTACCGATACACAGGTCAAAACATTTGTTTATAAAAATATAAAAGTCGATCAAACAATGACGCAGAAATCGTTCAAATATGCGCCCCCGCCCGGCACACGGCTCATCAAACCCTGGACGCCAGGTCAAGAGAGTCAGCCATCTGGTTTCGCTGTGGGCTAAAGCAGATGGCGCCTGCCGCCAATACTCTCTCACGGAATATATCTCAGACCGCCGCGCCGATCTTCGGCACGGCGGCAAGTAAAAGCCTCCTCACATTCCCACCACCAAAAATAATAATCTCCGAATGCTTCGTCAAAAAGTGCGTTTTTTCGTCGCGCCTGCACATATATAGCTGTAGGGAGAGAAATTTTGAACGATCAACGTCTATTGCGGGACTTCACCGAACGAGAATCTCAGGCGGCATTCTCGGAACTGAGCAAGAGGCATATGGGGCTGGTGTACTCCACCTGTCGCCGAGAACTTGGAGACAGCGACTTGGCGCAGGACGCCACGCAAGCTGTCTTTCTCTTACTCGCCCAAAAGGCAAAGGCGCTGCGCCGCCACCCCCATCTGCCGGCGTGGCTATTCAACGCCGCTCGGCTCGTCTCAAAGAATATTCGTAGGACGGAACAGCGCCGTCAGCGACAGGAGCAAGCCTTGATGGAGCAGACATTGAGAGGCGCTTCTCAAATCGAACCCGAATGGGATGCGATCGATCCGTTCGTCAACGACGCCCTGGCGGCGCTCAAAGATCGAGACCGCAATGCGATCCTTCTTCGCTTTTTCGAGGAACGAACCCTTGCCGAAACAGGCGCGATCCTTGGAATTTCCGAGGCAGGCGTACGAAAGCGAGTGGATCGATCGCTGGAAAAGATTCGACTCCACTTGCAGCGGCGCGAGATTGCCGTCTCCGTCTCGGCTCTTTCCCTGCTGCTCGCCGCGCACGCCGCCAAGGCCATTCCCGATAGATGCACCACCGCCATCCAAGCGCTCAGCGCCTCCGTGGCTGCCGACGGCGCTGCGCTCGCCAACGTCAGCCCTCATATCGCCCAAATTACCCAAGGAGCTATTCGATCCATGAAAATCGCCAGTTTCAAAACTGCCGCAGTCATCGGAGCCGCCAGCCTCACTCTCGGCGGAGGCGCCCTGCATATCGCCGCGCGAGCCTATCCGAACGCTTCTAAGCGCCCTGCAGCCAAGGCAGCCATAACTCCGGCCCCTAACTCAGCTGCTGTGGATCCGCAAGTACTGAGGCTGCTTAATGAAGTTCAGCAGACGTACGCGCAGGCGGAAGGCCTGACGGAAGAGAGCAGACATTACACGGCGACTTTTGCTCCCAGTGCGCAGAACATCATAATGAACGAATCCAAGCTCCGGTATCGCGATCTCAAGTTATGGTCCGTCGGCAGCATTCGCCTGATGCGCCCTGGACTGGTCGATACTGTTATGAACATGAGTATTCCCGGGCAGAGTATTATTCAGCATACGGTTACGGACGAACCTTATCTGCGCCGCGCTGTTTTCGTCACGCCGGAAAATGGTTCGACAACCGTATCAAGTTCTGAGGACCCATTAGAAGTGAGCCGCCATCGCATCTATTCGGACCTGGATTCTGAGCAGGTAGGCTGTTTTTTCAATGTGCATAACTGGGCGAAAGCGGTCACTCATGGCAAACTGCAAAATATGAAGTACACCGGCCTACAAAATGTCGAGGGCCTCACCTGTGACGTCCTGACATCATCAGAAGTTACCAGAGCCTCCTCTTCAGAAACCACCCAAGATCTCAACACGATTATGATTGGGATTGACGACCATATGATTCATGCGTACGTACACGCTCGTATCTCAAGATTTGACGATAAGACGCATCCCAGCTCTGTTAAGATTGATACGATAAGCTACCGCTATATTAGGATCGACCAAATGATGGATCCTAAGTCGTTTCAGTTTACGCCTTCTGCTGGAGTTAACGATCTCAACGCTCCAGAGCTGCCGCAAAATATAAGCGCCACTGCTACGATTCGGTTCCCCGATGTGAAAGATCTGACTTCTCTCGTTTTGTCTCAAAATGCTGGAGAGGATTAATGACGAGGACCAATGGACAAGCACTATTCCTGAAATTCATTCGTTCTTAGTGTTCAACTTTTCGCCAAATCTATGCACCACGTACGCAGATGGGGTACAATAATGCTTCATGACACCCACTATCGGCTGCTACGTTCACATCCCCTTTTGCGTGCGTAAGTGCGCCTACTGCGACTTTAACTCCTATTCGGGTTACACGGACGGCACGATCCGGCGCTATGTCGATGCGCTGACTCTTGAGATCGAGCGCGCCCCAGTTCAGCCACAGGCGGTGGACACGATCTTCTTCGGTGGCGGGACGCCAACGGCCATCCCAGCGACCGACGAAGCGGCCCTGCTGCGCGCAGTCCTGGACCGTCTGCCGGTGGCGCCCGACGCCGAGATTACGACGGAGGCAAATCCAGGGACAATGGATGTTCAGCATCTGGAAGTTCTCCGAGAGGCAGGGTTCAATCGCATCTCCTTCGGCGTGCAGTCGTTCGATAGTAATTTGCTGAAGACATTAGACCGAATCCACAGCGCGGACGAGGCAAAGAACGCCGTGAAGGCCGCCCGGGCGGCGGGGTTCGACAACGTCTCGATTGATTTGATGTTTGCGCTGCCCCGGCAGACCAAGACGCAGTGGCGGGATACTTTAGACCAGGCGATGGCGCTGGAGACGGAACATATCTCGCTTTATTCGCTGATTGTGGAAGAGGGGACTGGGTTCTATACGCTGCGCCAAAAAGGACGCCTGCCGCTGCCGGACGAAGACACGGCGGCGGAGATGTTCCAGATGGCGATCGACGCCGCGCACGCGGGCGGATACGAGCAGTACGAAATCTCCAACTTCGCCAAGCCCGGACGCGCCTGCAGCCACAATATCCACTACTGGCGCAACGATCCCTACTATGGGTTCGGCTGCGGCGCCGTGGGCTATTTGGACGGCAAGCGCCTCATGAACATAAAATCGCCGGCGAAATACTGCGAGACGATCGAAGAACAAGGCGATCTGACATACACGTGCGAAGAGCTGACGGCGGAAGAGACGATGGCGGAGACAATGATGCTCGGCCTGCGCCTGACCGGCGAAGGCGTGGACTGCCGTCGCTACGCTGAGAAGTTCGGCGTGGACCCGCGCGTGAAGTTTCGAGAAGATATCGCGAAATTTACGAAGGACGGATTGCTGGAAACCGTCGGCGACTCGCTGCGCCTGACGCCCCATGGGGTCTTTCTCGCCAACGAGGTCATGATGGCGTTCGTGTGAGCCAAAGAATCGCGGGTATGAAACCCACGTCTGGGAGTCGCTTCGCGACTACCCGTCCGTGCCGGACGGACAACTTATGGACAATCGACCACCGGCATTTGCGTCCGGCACGGACGCTTAGCGCGTAGCGCTCCCAGACGTGGGTTTCATACCCGCGATTCCTAACGGGCGTGGGTTTCATAACTTCGGCTGCGCAAACGCTCACGTTGACTTTCCACCCTGCGAGAGCCATAATTAAGATGTTGTGTCAGATGGGACCCGGCTTCGGCCGGGTTAATTTGTGATGAAGTTCTATCCCATCCAGGTGGATCTGAGCGGCAAGCGCTGCGTGGTGGTTGGCGGCGGCGCCGTCGCCGAGCGCAAAGTCGCCGCACTGCGCGAGTATGGCGTCATGGTTTGCGTGGTTGCGCCCGAGGTCACGGAAGAGCTGCGCGCTCTGGCGGAGACCAGCTCTGTCACATGGATGGAGAGCGTTTACCAGCCTGAACATCTCGATGGCGCGTTTCTTGTGATCGCCGCAACGGACAATCGCGAAGTCAATGCGGCGGTAGTGCGGGATGCGCAGGAACGGAATACTCTCGTCTGCGCCGCGGATCGGTTCGCGGATGGAAATTTCGTCTCGCCTTCGACAGTCGTTCGCGGCGATTTGATGCTGACCGTCTCGACGTCGGGACAGAGCCCGACGCTGGCCGCCGTGCTGCGCGAGCGGCTGATGGATGAATTTGGCGAGGAGTGGGCGGGGTACGCCCAGCTGTTCGGCGCGCTGCGCCAAGATTTGAAGGCGCATGGCGCGACGGAGCCCATGCGCAAGAGCATGACGCGGCGAGTGCTGGACGATCCTGAGATCCGAGCGCTCGTGTGCGACGGCAAGTTATTAGAAGCGGAGGCCCAGGCAAGACAATGCCTCTCGTCCTGGTCGGAATAAATCACGAAAGCGCGCCCGTCGAAGTGCGCGAAAAACTGGCGATTGGAGAGCATGCGCTGCCGCGCACGCTCCTCGCCCTCTCGGGTCTGGGCCCTGTCCTCGAAGGCGCCATCCTTTCCACTTGTAACCGCACGGAGATCTACGCCGTTCTGGACCCGGAGTCGGGCGCGACGGAAGAAATTCTCGCGGAGTTTCTAGCCGGTCAGCACGGTCTTTCCCGACATCAATTCGATGGCCGCCTCTACTTCTATCGCGACGGCGCCGCCGCCAATCACCTCTTTTCCGTCGCCGCCGGCGTCGATTCCATGATCCTGGGCGAACCGGATATCCAGCGGCAGGTCAAGCAGGCGATGGAGGCGGCGCAGGGCGCGAAGACACTGGGAACGCTGCTCAATCGCTTGTTTCAGGACGCCCTGGTGGCCGGCAAGCGAGCGCGGACCGAGACGGAGATCGCGCGCGGCGCATTTTCCATCGGCGCGGCCGCCGTGGAGCGCGCGGCGCAGATCTTCGGCGATAGTTTAGAAGGCAACACGGTCCTGGTGCTTGGCGCCGGGAAAATGAGCGAAGTCACCGCGCGGCACTTGCAGGCGAAGGGCGCGCCGACCGTGCTGGTGGCCAATCGCACCTATGAGCGCGCGGAGCATCTGGCGGCGCAGTTCGGCGGACACGCACGGCGCTTTGACGAGCTGGAAAGCGCTCTGCTTTCTGCTGATATCGTTGTCTGCTCTACCTCGGCTCCGCATCCGGTCGTCACGCGTACGCTGATCAAGAACGCCATGCGCGCCCGGCATAACCGTCCTCTCTTTTTGATCGATATCGCCGTGCCGCGCGACGTGGAAGCCTCGGTCGGCGATCTGGACAACGTCTACCTGTACAATATCGACGACTTGATGCAGATCGTCGCCGGCGCACGGCAAACTCGTTCGGGAGAAGTCGCACAGGCGCGGGACATCATCGACGCGATGGCGACGGAGTACGGCCGCTGGCGGCAATCGCTGGAAGTCGCGCCGACAATCGTCGCAGTGCGCGACAAGCTGGCGGCGGTACGCGCCGCCGAGCTGGCCCGCCTGCGCACTCGTCTGCCGGGCCTCTCCGACAAGGAATGGCGCTCCGTGGAGGCGGCGATGGAGTCGCTGACGAATAAAATCGCCCACCCGGCGATCGTCGCAATCAAATCGAGCGCCACCGAGACGGGCGATTCGGCGGCGCTGGAGACGATCCGCCAGGTCTTTGGACTGGAACGGGAAGACGACGACCAACTGCCGGCGACTGCGGTCCCGGCGGCGAACACGCGGAGGGCGCCCGATGCCTAACGGGACGGAAGGTTTTCTGCTCGTCGCGGCGGCGGTGGCGTACCTGATCGCCAGCGTTGGGTACGGAGCGAACTTGCTGCTGCGCCGGTTGAATCTGGCCCGCACGGGGCAGTACGCGGCCATACTCGCCGTCGTCTGCCACACGTTCGCCATCGGCGTCCACTGCGCCGTCACACGCCAAACGCCCTTTACGACGCCTGCCGAAACACTATCCGCCTCCGCCTGGACGGTTGCCCTCGTCTACTTGATTTTAGAGTTTTTGATCAAGCCGAAGCCCTACGCCCTAGGCGCGCTTGCCTTGCCCGCATCCTTCCTGTGCCTCTTCGCCGGCGCGGTGCTGCATCAAACCCAGCGGTCGAATGCGCCGATCACGGTCGCGCCGGAACTTGATTCGCGTCTCATCAGCCTGCATGTCATCGCCATTCTCTTCGCCTTCAGCCTGCTGATGCTCGCCTTCGGCTGCGCTCTGCTCTACTTAGTGCAGCACCGGATGCTGAAGCGCAAGCGAAGCGGCGGTTTGTTCGGGAAGCTCCCGCCGCTGACAACACTGGAAACGCAGGCGTTCAGCATGGTCGCTTTCGCATTTCCTTTGCTGACCGTCGGTCTCGTCTCCGGCGTCATCCGCGCCGCCGCCGGTGGCCTCAGCGGCGCCTGGGCCGCCGATCCGAAGATCCTGGCCTCCACGGTCACCTGGCTCGTCTACGGCGTTTACCTCGGCCTGCACAGCATCGCGCATTGGCGCGGCCCCCGCGCGAACTACATTCTCATCGGCGGCCTACTCGCCGCCCTCGCCACCTATTTCATGCCCACCACCGCGCATCGATTTGGGTAGGATAGAACGGCTCCTCGGAATTCCCCGGTTATGAAACCCGGGTCTGGGAGCGCAAGGCGCTAAGCGTCCGTGCCGGACGCAAATGCCGATAATCGACCACAAGATATTTTGTCCGTCCGGCACGGACGGTTAGATGCGAAGCATCTCCCAGACCCGGGTTTCATAACCGGGGTTCAGGGAGGGCCTCTCTTAGGAACCCACTTATGTTCAAACGCGGACTCTTCAAAACCCTTTTCCAAAAAGTCGACCAGCTTGTGACCGGCCGGGGCCGGATTGATGAAGAGCTTTTTGAGGATCTGGAGGAAGCGCTGATCGGGTCAGACCTGAACATCCATACCACCATGCGCGTCATGGAGGATCTGCGCGGCGCCGTTCGAGATGAACGCTTGAAAGACGGACAGGATGTCAAAGATCGTTTGAAGACGTTCCTGACACAGGCGCTGGTGTCCGGAGAAGGCGCATCGCCGCTGGCGATCTCCCCGCAGGCGCCGACGGTTTATCTGGTGGTCGGCGTCAATGGCGTCGGCAAGACGACCACGATCGCGAAACTGGCTTATAAACTCAAGCGCGAGGGTCATCACGTCATTGTCGCGGCGGCGGACACCTTCCGGGCGGCGGCGGTCGATCAGCTGGCGCTCTGGGGCGAGCGGATCGGAGTCGATGTCGTGAAGGGGCGCGAGGGCGCGGACCCGAGCGCAGTGGTCTTCGACGCCATGCAGGCGGCGGTCAGCCGCAAAGCAGACTTCCTGATCATCGATACGGCGGGGCGGCTTCACAACAAGGTCAACTTGATGGAGGAACTGAAAAAAATCAACCGAATTGTCATGCGTGATCGAAACAATCGCCCCGCCGATGAGACCCTTCTGGTGCTTGACGCCACCACTGGCCAGAACGCAGTCAATCAGGCAAAAGAGTTCAAGGCGGCGGTCAATATCACAGGTCTGGTGTTGGCCAAGCTGGATGGAACCGCGCGCGGCGGGATCGTCATCACTATCAAAGATGAACTTGGCGTGCCGATTAAGCTCGTGGGAGTCGGCGAAAAGCCCGAGGATTTGGAAGTTTTTGACCCGGCGGCCTTTGTCGATGCTCTCTTTGAAGAATAAGCTTTAGAAATAGTTGATCGTAAATAACACAAAAATACGTTTAAAGTGATAAAATATCCGTATGAAATCACGCATTGCCGCGAGTTTCGCGCTCACCTGTGAATCCCGGTCCTTATGGGCCGCCGCAATCTTACTGCTGTTTGCTGGAAGCGCGATGGCCGTGAGCCAGCCCGACATGATTGCGACCATCAAACCAGTCCATGTCTTCAGCGGTCATACCGACGATGTCTCAGCGGTCGCGTTCTCTCCTGACGGTGGGCGTTTCGCTTCCGGCTCGAAAGACACGTCAATCAAGCTCTGGGATATCTCTTCAGGCGAAGAGCTGGAAACCTACCACGGACATACGAGCACGATTACCTGTCTCGCCTATACGGGCAAGGATAACCTCCTGCTGTCGGGCAGCCTGGACAGTACGATTCGTATCTGGGATCTGGACAGTGATGACCCGCCACGGATTTTGTTCGGTCCCGGCGAGCCCGTCACGGATCTCGCCATTTCCAACGATGGAACGCATGTCCTGGCGGCGTCGCATGGCTTTCAGGACTGGAGCATCAGCGAGGGCGTGATCAAGCAGTCGTACCTGGCAAACGGCAATGACTTGCTGAGCATCTGTTATACTCCCGACAACAAACAGGCGCTGAGCGGAGACGCCGACGGCGCCGCACGCGTCTGGACCCTCGGGTCCGACAAGGATTCCATGCGTTTCAGCGGCCACAAAGACGGCGTCCGCCGTGTGCGCGTCGCGGCCGGAGGCAAGATCGCCGCGACATGCTGCTGGGGCGACAGCAGTATCCGCCTTTGGAATATGACGACAGGCCGGGAAATCCAGAAGCTGACCGGGGACGCCGACGCCGTCACGAGCCTCGCCTTCTCCCCCGACGGCAAGACTTTGCTGACGGCGGGCGGCAAGCTGGGCTCGGATTTGAAAACCCTGGACCCGAATGCGCCGGACAGCGTCGCGACGATCGACGTCTGGAATGTCGCAACCGGAAAGATTACCGCGCGTCTGGTCGGCCATAAGGGCTATGTCTGCGCGGTCGCCTTCTCAAGCGATGGCAAGCGCGTTCTCTCCGGCGGCTCGGACAAAACCGCCTTGTTGTGGAAAATGCCGTAGCCATTGCGATCTGTTTCTTGGAGCGGGTGAGAACCCGCTCCGTCTTTGATGAAATTACCCCTTGACATTCCCGAGAATTTTGACGTATAATAATGTTCGACCTGCCGAGGTGGCGAAATTGGTAGACGCGCACGTTTGAGGGGCGTGTGGATTAACCTCCATACGGGTTCAAGTCCCGTCCTCGGCACCAAACTCCCTTTCCCAACAAATTCCTAACCTAAAAAGAGAACCGCTGTGAATCCGAAGAAGGCTGCAGCCGAGCGCGCTGTCGAGTACATCCAGGATGGAATGATCGTGGGTCTTGGCACCGGAAGCACCGCCGCTTTCGCGATCTCCGCTCTGCACGCACGTATTCTCAGCGAAGGTCTCGACGTCACATGTATCCCCACGTCCCGCGCCACCGCCGAAAGCGCCCGCGCCGTCGGTATCCCCCTCTCTGACTGGGACACCGTCCGCAAGTTGGACCTCACCATTGACGGCGCAGATGAAGTGGATCCCGCCTTCCGCCTGATCAAAGGCGGTGGCGGCGCGCTGCTGCGCGAAAAGATCGTTGCATCGGCCACCGAACACCAAATCATCGTCGTCGACGATCACAAGCTCAAAGCCGCCCTCGGCGCCTTCCCGCTTCCCGTCGCCGTCGTCCCCTTCGGATGGCAGGCAACCCGCGACCGTCTCGAATACCTGCTCTCCGCCCCCGTCACGCCCCGCAAAACGCCCAAAGGCGATATCTTCATCAGCGACGACTCGCTCTACATCCTGGACATCCACTTCGGCGGCCCGCTGCCCGATCCCGACGCCCTCACCGCCCGCATCAAAACCATCACCGGCGTCATCGAAACCGGCCTCTTCGTCGGCCTCTGCCACCGCGTCATCGTCGGCCATCTCGACGGGACGACCAGCGAAGCGGCGCTCGGCTACACCACTCTCTAATTTCTCCGGTACAGTAAATCAGGGATTGACCTAGCGCCGACCATGTGTTAAAATGTTTCAACCTCTCCAGTGAAACGTTTCGATTTATTGAGGCAAACCCATCGTTCAGGATCAATTCATGAAATTTTCTGTCCTTTCCATTGCGCTGCTGCTGTCCGCCGGAACGGCGCTCGCGGACACCGGCCGTGTCCGATCCTTCGATGACCATTGGCGCTTCCAGCGGGGCGATGTGCGCGGCGCGGAAAGCCCTGGCTTCAATGACGCTTCCTGGCGTACGGTGGCTCTGCCGCACGACTGGAGCATCGAAGACCTGCCGCACTCTGCTCAGAACGAGCCGGCGATATCCGTCACGAAGGGAACTTGGCGGTATTCGAAGGGCGATGATGCTTCCTGGAAGAATGCGAATTTTGACGATGGCGGCTGGACGTCGCTGCAACTGCCGGCGCTAAATATGACCGAGCAGAATACGTTCGGCTGGTTCCGGCGGACAGTTGATGTCCCGGCGGCGCAGCAAGGCAAGGATTTTCTGCTAACCCTGGGGCAGATCGACGATTCCGACGAGACGTTCTTCAACGGCGTGAAGATCGGCGGCACGGGACCGATTGCTGGAGTTGCGGGACAGGTGGAAGGCAACTATCAAACGTCGCGGATCTACAAAGTTCCGGCGTCTCTGGTCAAGGACAAAAATATCCTCGCCGTGCGCGTTTTTAATGGCATAAACAGCGGCGGAATCTACAACACATTCGACGGCCCGCCGCCCAGCGGGCCATGGGATTATACGCAAAGCGCTGGAGAAGCATCCACCGGTTACGCGGTCGGGGGGACCGGCTGGTACCGCAAGCACTTTACCGTCGGCAAAGCCGACGCCGGGAAACAGATCTCCGTCCAATTCGACGGCGTCTATATGAACGCCGATGTCTCGATCAACGGCAAGCTGCTGGGAACGCATCCCTATGGCTACACGAGCTTTTCTTATGATCTGACGCCGTATCTTAATCCGAACGGGGCTGAGAACGTGCTCGCCGTGCGCGTGCGCAACACGGGCGCGAACAGCCGGTGGTACAGCGGTTCGGGCATCTATCGGCATGTCTGGCTGAATGTCGTCAATTCGCTGCATGTCGCGCAATGGGGCGTCAGCGTCACCACACCGACTATTACCAAAACCTCAGCTCAAGTCCAAGTGGTAACGGACGTACAAAATGACGGGCCGACCGATCAGCATCCCCTGATCGTCACACGATTGGTGAACGCCGCCGGCAAAGTCGTGGGGACGGCAAAAAAAGTCGTGGTTCTAGACGCCGGCAAGCATGCCATGGTGACGCAAACAATCACGCTTCCGACGCCGAAGCTCTGGACGCTGGACAAGCCGAACCTCTACCACGCCGAAGTCGCTGTGGTGGTCGGCTCCAAGGCGATCGATCAGACGAGCGTCCCTTTCGGCGTCCGCACGATCCACTTCGATTCCAAGACCGGGTTTACGCTCAACGGCGTCTCGATCAAGCTGCGCGGCGGCTGCGTACACCACGACAACGGCCCGCTCGGCGCGGCGACGATCGACCGCGCCGAGGAGCGCCGCATCGAGCTGCTCAAGGCGAACGGATACAACGCTGTCCGCACAAGCCACAACCCGCCGTCGCCCGCCTTCCTGGACGCCTGTGACCGCTTGGGCGTCTTGGTGATGGACGAAGCATTCGACTGCTGGGCGATAGGCAAGAACGCCGACGACTACCATCTGTACTTCAACGATTGGTGGAAACGCGATCTCGACAGTATGGTCCTGCGCGACCGCAATCACCCGAGCATCATTCTGTGGAGCGTTGGTAATGAAATTCCCGGCAAGGACGTTTCTGTGGCGAAATTTCTCGCCGAGGAAGTGCGCTCCCTCGATCCGACGCGCCCCGTGACCTCCGCCTACGACGGCGTGAACGACAGCGCCGACGACTATTTTGCCGCCCTGGATGTTGCCGGATACAACTATGGGCCGCAGCGATACGCCGTGGATCACCAGCGCCATCCCGACCGGGTGATTGTCGCCACTGAATCGTATCCCAAAGACGCCGCGCTGTATTGGAAGGGCGTGACGGATAACTCCTGGGTGATCGGTGATTTTGTCTGGACCGCCTTCGATTACTACGGCGAATCTGGCATCGGCCATACTTCGCTCAGCGGCGAAAGCAACGCCTTCAACAAACCCTGGCCATGGCATAACGCCTGGTGCGGCGATCTGGACATTTGCGGATTCAAAAAGCCGCAATCGTACTTCCGTGACGTGTTATGGGGACGCAGTAAGCTGGAGATGGCTGTACATCGGCCTTTGCCCGCAGGCAAGACAGAAAACATCAGCGGCTGGGGCTGGACCGATGAAGCCCGCAGCTGGACCTGGCCCGGCCAGGAAGGGAAGACGATGCGCGTGGCCGTCTACACCACCTGCCCGCAAGTTCGTCTGATGTTAAACGGCAAGGCAATAAACGCACAGCCGGAAAAGGGTTCTGACGGCCTGACGCTGACTTATGATGTCCCCTACGCCGCCGGTGAACTGCGCGCCGTTGGCCTGCAAAACGGCAAGGAAATCGCGAACGTCATTCTGCGCTCCGCAGGCGCGCCCAAGCGGCTGCGCCTGACGGCGGACAGAAGCCGAATTCGCGCGGATCGAAACGATCTTTCTTACGTCACCGTCGAAGTCCTGGACGCCAATGGCGTCCTCGTTCCCAACTCCGCGCCGACGATCCATTTCAAGGCAACGGGACAGGGCGAGTTTGCAGCGGCGGCAAACGCCGATCCCACCGACCTCTCCAGTCTTCAGATGCCCGAGCATCAGCCCTACGAGGGCCGCTGCCTCGCCATTCTGCGGCCGCGTGGCAAACCGGGAGCGATCCATCTGCGCGCGGAAATCGATGGACTGGAAGCCGCATCCGTTACTGTTCAAACCATCGGCATACGCGAATAAAACAGTTACGACGATCTCGAGATTGAAAGAGATCTTGAGATAGGGAAAAGTGAGCGTCTTCCTCGCTTTCCCCTAATTTTACTCCCAACCGAACGCGCTACCCGCCATGCCGCGTGTCGCCCTTCAGCGTCGGAAGCTTGGGGAGCGGCTGCTTGCCCTGGACTGGAGCCAATGGATGCGCGTCGGCGCGGGGTGGGGGCGCGGCTTCGATTTGCGCCTGCTGCGAGCATCCGGCGCATGCGCCAAGCGCTCCCGCCACGGCAAGCGTAGCGAGCGTTGTGGCGCGAATAGTTCTCATGGCGAGACATTCCTTTCCCTTGATTCGCATGGAGGTGACGGACGACTGTGATCCTCCCACAGCTGGAAGCAATGGTCTAGTCAGGGGTAAGGCGGCTCAAGCCGACTCTCTGATTATGGCGATGGCCATTCCTAACTCCGCAGCCTGCTTCAGCTGGCTTACCCCTGATTAGCCCACTGCTTCCAGCTGTGGGACAAAGAGTCAGTCCTAAAGATCGCTGTCGCCGCTCTTATGCAGCGACCAGAGATACTGGCTCAGGTCCATGATCTGCACCGACGCTTCGTTGATCTTTGCATTCCAGTTCGTTCCGGCGGCCAGCGCTCCTGGCATCAGACGTTTGACATGCCCGTCGCAAAAGACGATGTTGCCGCCGCCGGCATGCCGCGGAGCGAAGGTATTCGTTCCCGTATTGGGCACGCCGGTGTTGGGCAGCTCAAACCCATCGTCCTGCCCCCAGCCGTCCAGGCCGCAGGCCTTCGCGGTGGAGCCGGCCGAGGCCGGAGCATCGACCTGATCGGATGGGTAGAAAGCGCCGCTGGAGAGGATTACTTCCGGTTTGGTTTCCGCCAGCAGCACCGTCTGCGCCGGCGCGTCGATCTGCGCCAGACCTACAGGACGGCCAAATGGCACGCCGACGTCCGGAAGCGCCTGGTTGGGGTCACAGCCGGGATCGGGCTGCAAGTAATCCAGGTTCATGCCGTAATTGAGGAATTTGGTGGCCCAGTCGGGGCCGGAATTGACCGGGTTGCCCGTGAACTGATGATAATAGTCAGCTTCCAGATCAGGGCAGTGGAAGACGGAGCCGCCGCCAACCATCGCCACCTTCAAATATGGCTGAATGGAAAGTCCCCAGCTCAGTCGCGGCGCACCGAACCAGCCGCTGCCGATGAGCACCGGGACCATCGTTTCATCGTAGTCTTGGTTGTACTGGAGAATGCTAAGTCCCAGCTGCTTGGAGTTGCTCATACACATGGTCTGGCGAGCCTTCTCGCGAGCCTGGGCAAAGACGGGGAAGAGAATAGCGGCAAGAATCGCGATAATCGCGATGACAACGAGTAGTTCAATCAGAGTGAACCCATTTCGGCGAGCTTTCATGACAATACCTTTCTTCGGATATGACGTCGACTGGACAGAAACCAAAAGACTGCTTTACCAAAGGCCAAGGACCGGCTAAGATTCGCGTCATCGCAAAATATGGCGTGGAAACCCGGGTGGCGGGCTTCCGATGATTTCAGTGCATCTCCTTTCTTGATGATTTTCGCGATATTGCGGCGGTATCGAAGCCGCGCGTGGAGCGCCCGACGGAGAGCGCCGGCTCCAGAATGACATGCTTAAACGGGGCCGAAGGACCAGCCGCAATCCGCTCCAGCAGCAGCTCCATCGCCTGCGCGCCGATACGCTCGAACGGCTGCAGCATTGTGGTGAGGAACGGAGATCCTTCCGTCGTTCGCTCATTCCCGTCAAAGCCTGCCACGGCGGCGTCCCCGGGGACGTCTAGCCCACGAGCGCGCAGGGACTTGATGAGCCGCTCCGCCACGACATCGTTGACCGCAAAAAAAGCGGTGGGCGGATCGGGAAGCGCAAGCAGGGCATCGACAAAATCATCGCGCAGATCAGAAGGGTCCTCCTCGGAGGAGCCGGGGTCGCGCACGATCAGTTCCTCCGAGAACGGCATGCGCGCCTTCGCCAGAGCGCGCCGATACCCCTCGCCGCGCTCGGTGACGGTTGAAGCCCGGGTGTCGTAATTTGTCACATGGGCGATGCGTCGGTGTCCTAGTGAAATCAGATGCCGGGTGAGCGCCTCCGCAGCCCGTACATTGTCCACACCGACAAAATCCGCGTCCAGACCATCCGGCGGCCGCCGATCCAAAAATACCATTGGAATGCCGGCCTCGCGTAGTCCTTCCAGGGCGGGCAGGTTGATCGGCCCTCCCAAATACCATAGGAGGACGCCTTCGACGTCCCGCTCATACGCTAATCGGCGCAGAAAACGATCTTCCGAGCGAAGAATCTCTTCCCAAATGTCTCCATGGGCGCTCTCCAAAAACAGGCGGAAGTCGTCTTCATGGAGCGTCTGACGGACACCACGGATAATCATCGCCGCTGCCAAGTCCGAGGGATGCGGCCAAATCCACAGAGCCAGATTCCGCCGAACACTTGGTTTCTCCAGAGTTGCGGCCGGCGCCTCTGGAGCCAAAACTAAGGGGCGACAGTTCGCCGAGCGCGTGATTAACCCACGATCGGCGATTTCATCGACGGCGGCGCGAACGATCACGCGGCTGACGCCAAACTCATCGGCGAGCGATCGTTCGCTGGGGAGACGACGGGCGCTCGGATAGAGACCGGTGCGGATGCGCTCCTCGATCTGCTGCGCGACATGACGGACGGTAGGAGACGTCTGTGGTTTTGGTTGTGGCGCGTTCATCCTGCTCCAGTTTCTCCTTAACCAGCCGTGTGAATAGACCAGTTATACCAAATACACCAAAAAACTAAACTCTTTTTTATTGGAATCAAAATCACAAATATTCAATGGTTATTATTATGAATAAGAAGAAGTAGACAGACATAAAAAAGCCCATACTCTCAAATCGAGTATGGGCCGAATTGATAAAATGTCAGCGAAGCAGAGAGGCGGCGCCGTCGACATAAATGTCCACACCCGATACGTGCCGCGACAAATCTGAAGCTAAGAATAAACAGGTGTCCGCGACGTCGATCGGCTCGCCTTGGCCTTCATGCAGGGCGGGACTGCCTTCGGGCATCTCGACTTTAATGCCGATTTCTTTGGTGTGTCTTTGTTCGGTGCGGTCGTCGATGTTCGTATGGATCGCGCCGGGGCAGACGGCGTTGGCTCGAATATTATGACGACCCAGCTCCAGGGCGATCATCTTCATAAACGCGACCTGCCCCGCCTTGCTGGAGCTGTACGCCGAGGCGCCCGGGTTGGAGAACGTGCGGTTGCCGTTGACGCTGCTGGTGATGATGATCGAGCCGCCTCCGTTCTTTTTGAGATACGGCACGGCGTAATGCACCGTGAGATATGTCCCTTTGAGATTGATCCCCAGCGTCTTGTCCCATTCTTCCGGCTCAAGCTCCTCGACTGGAGCCCAGACGCCGTTAATGCCGGCGTTGGCGAATACGATGTCCAGCTTTCCAAAGGTCTTTATCGTTTGATCGATCGCATTTTTGACCGAAACTGCGTCGGACACATCGATCTCGATAAAGAGCGCCTTCGCTCCTAGCTTTTCAAGCTCCGCGCGGACTGCTTCGCCTTCATCGACCTGCATATCGGCGATGGCGATGCTCGCGCCTTCGCGCGCAAAGCGCAGCGCCGTCCCTTTGCCGATCCCGCTCGCGCCGCCCGTGATAAAAGCGACTTTTCCATCCAGCATTCCCATAGAATACAAGCCCCCAGACGCCGCACTGATTGCGGCAGGATTATCGCTGGTTTCTACCCAGAATCCCAGGGCGCTTATTCACCACATCAATGAGACTTTTTCATGCCCGGATGCGAAGCCAGCCACTCTTTCCATGTCGTATGGCGCTGGACGCTTTTGTGGACGCTGTCGATCTCGGCGAGAACGTCTTCCGGCTTCGTCGCCAGCTCCAATTGGGCAAGCTCGATATCTTCGTCATTCTCGATGCCCAATTTGTCCTGAACGGCGTCCAGCATTCGCAAAATGCGTGTGACTTCGTGTTCGGTCAGCAGACCGATCTGCAGACTGAGCTCCGCGCGCCGGTCCGCTTCCTCGCTAAGGCGGTTCTGGCTGATGAGCACAAATGTGGAGAGGAAGATCGCCTCCAATGACACGACCATTGTGAGCAGACCATAGGGGTATGGATCAAACGGACGGACTCCGAGCTTGCCCGTGTTGAGCGCGATCCAGGCGCCGAACCACACGATGTGAACGTACACGAATAAGAGGCGTCCCGAGAAATCTGTAATGGCGTCCGAAACTCGATCCGGCGTCTTCCGCGCCTGCGCCGCTTCGATTCGAAGGCGGTCGATCGTGTGGATATTGCGCTCGATCACTTCGCAGAGAATGGGATTGTCGGTGTGGCGTTCACCCGGCGGATCTTGATCTTCGATCTTGGACATCTCAGAACTCTCCTTGAATCGCGTTCGCTTGAGAATCGGCAGGTGAATTCGCCTACAGACGCCCTTCCTTCACATTGATACTTGCCGCATCCTTCGCCCCGTCAGTCATACGCGTCCGCATATGGGTGACGCCGTGCAGGACAAAAAGAGGGACGCCTGCGGCGTGCTGGGCTTTGACGCGTTCGAAGTCAATGTCGTCGGCGTCTTCCAAGACGAATGGGGGGCGCTGATCGTCGGCGAGTGTATGCGTTTGAATGCGGTCGAGGTCGAGGCTTTTGACGTGCCGCAGGAAGAATCCATAGGCGGGCGTCATGCCGAAATTCCGTGGATCTGGATAGTCGGTCTCCTTTTCGGGAGGCGTGACAGCCGCATTCTCCTTTGTTCCTCCGCCTTTGTACCAGATCCGAATGTTGCTCAGGGTCAGATCTTCGACCGGATGTCCTGGAATGCCGGTAACGATCGCACAAGAATCGGGATCGGCGTTATATATGGTGACATCGCTGATGCTGACGCGCCGGATTGCGCCGACCGGTACGCCGCTTGGACCACGCATCCGCCGGCCAAGACGGATGTAGATCGGGGCGCTGACCACATCACGCATGGTGATGTTGCTAATGGAGACGTCTTCCAGCAGAGCTCCGTCCACCGATTCCAGCGCGAGGCCAAGGCAGTGGTCGAAAACGCAGTTGGAGATCGTGATATTTTTGAAGCCCCCGTTTGACTCCGTCCCGAACTTGATGCGTCCATTGCGGCTTCCACTTGAAAGCGGTTGATTCGTCCCGTCCAGATAAGAGCCTTCCTTGAAGGCGCTGACCTGGCAGTTGGTAATGGTGACGTCTTCGCAGGAGCGAGCGAAACCAAGGCCATAGGTGCTTTTGAGGCAGATGCCGTCGTCCTCTGGGGAGTTGACGCCGCAATTGGAGACACGCACATTGCGGCAGCAGTCAATGTCCATGCCGTCACGATTGGTGTCGATGCGCAGGTTATCGATGGTCAAGTTATCGACGCCGGTCGCCAGAATCCCGAACCAGCCGCCATGCCGGATCGTGAAATCGCGCAGTGTAACGTTGCGGCAGAGTTTGAGGCTGATCGCCTTGTTGCCGGACCCAGCGACATCCTCGTCGCCGCGCACCAGTCCTTTGCCCCAGATCTGTCCAGATCCTATGATCGAGACATTGTCCAAATTTTCGCCGTAAATCAGGCTGTTTCGCCAGTGACAGTGACCGAAGTCCTGATACTTGTTTCCCGCGCCCGGCTCCGGATCATCGTACTTCGCCTTTTTGGGATCGGCGGCAAGCAGAGTTGCCCCAGAACCCAGATCGAGCGTGATATTGCTCTTCAAATGAAGCGTGCCGGAGAGATATGTCCCGGCGGGAAAACGCACCGTCCCGCCGCCGGCGCTCGCCGCCGCATCAATGGCGCGCTCGATCGCCGCAGTGTCTTCCGCAACCCCATCGCCGGCGGCGCCGAAGGCGCGGACATCGTAAGCGCCCCCCAAGGGACTGGCGGGAGCCGCCTGTGCAAAGCCTCCCATTGGAGTCAAAGCGGCGGCTAAGACACAAGCTGTCTGGAGAAAGATCTTGCAGGTGAAGCGTCGGGGCTGAACGTGTTTGGGTAACATTTGATCCTCTGGGAATGGGTTCTGTAGACATGTCCGAATGCGATGAGCGAAATCTAGCTGCGTTGAGTATACAAATTGCTCTAATTTCTTGTCAAGTCATTTGCCAAGCGGGAGCCTCGCTGCGAGGAATTGGTAACGAATCGCCTCTCGGTGCGGGTATGATAAATTATGTCGCTTCATGCTGAACTCCACCGTCATCTCGGCGGCGCGGTAGTCCCGCGCGTCTTTTGGCGATATCTGATGCGCGCCGGTCACCCGCTCGCGACCGAATTCCCCACCTACGAAAGTTTTGAGGAGTACGTCACCAAACCTCGCGCCTCCTTGGCCGAGTACTTGGAGCTGCACGCCCTCGTCGAGCCCTTCCAATCCCTGGAAACGCTTCCCTATTTCGTCTCGAAACTTGTCCGCGGCGCCTATGTGTTCGAAGGTATCTGTTATCTGGAGCTGCGCCACTCGCCATTCTATCGCACCGATCGCTCACTCACTCAAGAGGACCGGATTCGACAGATGCGGGAAGTGGTGGAGGTCGTTGGGCAGGCGGGTCGCAGCCGCGAGTATCCGCTCATTATGTCGCAGATCCTCTGCATGCACTCGCGTCTGCCTTATGAAGTCAACAACGCCCTGATCGATCTGGCGGCGGCGCTGCCGGAATATGTCTGCGGGATTGACCTCGCCGGGCCAGACATCTATTACGGCGAACGCATGGACGAATGGGTGAAGCTTTTCAAACGGGCGAACGAGATGGGCATCAAAACGACAGGGCACGTCTTTGAGACCCCCGACGGCTGTTACCCAGAGATGCTGCCCTATCTGTCACGGATCGGCCACGGCATCCAGATCGCCCTGCGCTTCCCCGAAATGCTGCCCGAACTCGCGGAACGCGGCCAGTGTCTGGAAGTCTGCCCGACGACCTATCTCAAAACGGGAACGCTGACGGATCTCACATCCCTGCGCACGGTCTTCGAGCGCTGCGAGGCGGCCGGCGTGGACATCACCATCTGCACCGACAACGCCGGCCTGCACAACGTGCGGCTGCCCTGGGAGTATGAGAACTTGCTGACCCAGGACGTGATCGATTTCGACCAGCTCACGAAGTGCCAGGACGCCGCCTTTCGCCATGCCTTCGCCTGGCCGCACGCGGACCCGCCGCGAGTGATGCTGGACTCCTGGATTCAAGGCCGAGAAGGTTAACGAAGGGTAAGTGTGACGGTCTTTCGCCCCGCTCCCTCCGGGAACCAGACCTTGCTCGTCACCGACCGGCCGCCCACAGTGGCGGTCACTGTATAATCTCCGTAAAACGCCTGCGCCGAATACTGGCCGCCCTTGTCCGAAGCCCCCGAAGCATCCGTCCACCAATCGTGCTTGATCAGTTTGAGCAGACGGTCGTAGGCGGGCTTAGGCGTCATGTCCTTGCGGATCAAACCCGCCGGCGCGTTTTGCCACGCGCCGACATCGCTGAAATCCCACCAGGTGATGGCGCGCAGCGAGGGGTGGCTGAACAGCAGGGAGTAGAACTTCTCCACGTAGTCCGCCTGCGCCTTTTCTGTTTCCACCGTTGCCGGCGCCCAGCCGCCGTTCGTCTTGGCGGCGCTCAGCACGGTCGTTTCCGTGAAGTGGAGGGGACGGCCAAACTGCGCGAATGTGTCACACACATTCCAGACTTTAGCCATCGGCCAGACGCCCTCGTGCATATGCGACTGGACGCCGATCGCGTCCGGGAGCGCTTTGTCTTTTTGCATTTGGCTTAACAAAGCGACATTGGCCGGCCCGGTGTTGTAATCGTTGTAAAGAAACGTCTCCGGTACGCCCGCGCCGGCCTTGCGCGCCCAGCCGAGCGCGGTCTCGACGACGCTGGGAGCGCCGTCCCGCACGATCCATCGGCTCTCCCCATTCGCCGGCGAGTAATACTGCGCGGCCGTGGCTTCGTTGATCACGTCCCAGTAGTGGATCCGGCTCTGGTAGTGGGAGACGATGTCCGTCGCGCGCGCATGGAGCAGCGGGACCGTGGCGTCCGGCTCCGCAGGCGCCCAGCTGGGATAGACTTCATGCCAGACTAAGGGATGCCCCTTCGGCGTGATCCGATGCGCGAGGCACCAGTCCGCCATGGCGTCCAGTCGTTCATAGGTCGGCTGTCCCTTTGAGGATTCAAAAGAGCCCCAATAGAACGGCAGGGTCGCGTAGTTGAAGAGATTAGCGAACTGCGTACGGTAACGAATCTGGTCCGGCGAGTTGTCCTCTGGCCTGAGTTCAAAGATATTACTGCCGAATAAAAACGCATGCCGCTTCATGTGCATCTTAACACGAGCGTTTTTGACAGCCTTGCCCTTCGCATCCTTCACCTGAACTGTCAGGGTTCCCATGCGGTAACGCCGAATCCGCGCCGCGACCGCCTGCGGCGCAGCCGCGCGCTCGGCGGCGGCCATCGCAGGATCTGGCCCCAGATCCTCCACACGCACGCCCGCAAACTCCAGCGTTCCCGCCTGTTCCCCCACCTGAAAACGCGCCGCCAGAGGCGAATTCAGTTCGGAGCCCACCTCTCCCGACATCACAAATTCTTTCCACTGCGGCGTCAGCACAACTCGTTCGCCCACAAGTGAGGTCCAGGGATCGCTCTGCATCTCCACGACGGCGCGGATGGGGTTGCCGCTGGCGGCGCGTCCCCAAAACCGGTAGCGAATCCGATCGCCCGCCTTGGGCGCCTGCGCCAGCGGCGCCGTGATCTGAGCGCCGTAGAACGGTTTGACCGCCGCCTTCACTACAACCTGCATCTCTTCCAACGCCCCGCCGGGAAGCCCCGCCGCCTGGACGATGCGCAACGAGACATTCTCCGGCGAGCCGATCACCGTCCAGCTTGCGTGGCTTAAAAGATCATCGGAGGCAAAAGCCGCTTGGCTCCAGAGCCCGCAAAAAAGAAACAGCAGGACAATAAGTGGGGATCGTTTCCATAGATACATTCGGACATATCTCCAGCAGGCGGGCCTCGCCTGTTTCATCAATCCAGTGCGCGGGTATAGATTATTAGGCTGTTTGTTCACAAGGCGCCACGGATGGCGAAACCTCCCGGCGATCGCCGCGAACAGGCCGTGAATTGACTGCAAAGGAAGCCTAACTCATGAACATTAAGAATTTCGGCGTCGCCGCCATCACCTGTATCGTCCTGTCTCAGAGCTTCGCCGGAGCGCAAACAAAAGACCGGGGCAAGTATCCTGAGAAGCACGACAGCAACACGCTGCACAAGCTTGGCAACGCCATCCAGTATCCGGTGCGTAAGCTTGGCGAGAACGTAAGCAAGAACGCTCAGGGCGCCGGCAAGGCCACTCAGTACTCCGCACGCAAGGCGGGCGAGCACACCGCTGTAGCCGCGCATCAGGCGACCGGCAAAGACTCCATCGATCATGACCGCAAAACCGGCATGGTGCGCAAGATCGAGCCCGACGGCGATGTGAAAGTCATCAAGCCAGCGCGCACCAAGCACTACGCGCACAAGAAGCATGTCATGAAAAAGCACCACACCAAGCATCACACGATGAAACATCACAAAATGTAATCGTGTTTTTGTCAGCGCAAGATTCAGGGCTGGCCAGTTGGCCGGCCCTGAATTGTTTGTACGTCCCGGTTGCGGCGGCTCAGCTCGCAGGCGGGGCACAGAACGATTTCCTGGCCGTGAAACTCCGTCAGCGCATCACATACGGCGCAGGGAAGCCATCCCTGATCCTTCTTCCACTCGTTCGCCTGCGCAAATTTCAGCAGCGTCCGCTCCACCTGCGCCCGCAGCGCGTCGTTCTCAATCTTCTGCACCGCCGCCGCGATCTTCGCCCGGGTCGCCACCGACACATCCAGACGGTCGATCTCCCCCGGCGACGGCGTCTTCCCCAACACCGGCTCCAATTTCGTCTTCGTCCTTGCTAATCCACTCGCCTTGAAATGCAGGTCCGTAATCACCTTGCCGCCCAGCTTCTGATTCAGGCGTTTGATAATATCGTCCTTGAGCAGCGTCAATTCATTCGCCCAGACGCTATTCTTGACTCGCACCACCAGCACCGACCCGCCGCGCACGGACTCAACCTGCGTCACCGACGCCACCTGCGGCCCGACGATCTTCGCCCAGTGCACCTTCGCCATATGCGGCCGCAGCGCCTGCATCAGCTCCGCCGACAGCAGCGTCGCCTCAATCGCCCCGCGCGCCGGCGCCAAGCCTTTTTGGTTTCTCATCCCAGATTTCCTAGAATTTCTCAAGCAAGCCGACGACCGTATCGTCAGCACAGATCACATATTCGCGATCTAAATCGAGACTATCAAACAATATGTATTTGTACCCCTCAGAAGAGGCGGGCGTCAAATCAACGGCGATTAGGTTCCCACACCCATCGGTTCCAATAATAATCAGGCCTGGGAAAAACTCCGCCGCGCCATAACCAATGGTCGCTTCCGACACATCCTGTGCACCACGGAGATTTACGAATAAGTCAGGGCCATGACCTATCGCTCCATTGGACGTTCGTAGGAAATCCAGGTAGTCATCGGGCAATGGCTGATCGGTCAAAGTCAGGACGTATTGAGCGAGCTTCTGAATTTCCTCTTCGGTCGCTCCAGATCTCAAATCTAGCTGGCTCAAAATATTTGGCAACATCTATAACCACGCCGTCAACTTTCGACTGTCTATTATTGCTTCACTCACACTCAATGCCGATAACCGGAAAGCCAAATGAGAAAATTTATTGCAGCTCCAACTTGCCGCCACTGACAGCGTAGACTCTTGCCTGCTCCAGCACACCCTTGGAGAACGGGCGTAAATTCGTACAGCTCAAGAATGTCTGGGAGCCGGCGCGTTCGGTGAGGTCGAAGAGGTGGTGGCGGCGGACGTCGTCGAGGTCGGAAAGGACGTCATCAAGGAGGAGGATGGGGGGTTCGCCGACGAGCTCTTCGATCAATTGGCGTTCGGCCAGTTTGAGTGAGAGGGCGACGGTGCGCTGCTGGCCCTGGGATCCGTAGAGGCGGGCGTCGACGCCGTTGACGAGGAAGGTGAGGTCGTCGCGCTGCGGGCCGCGCAGGGTCGTGCCGCGCTGGATCTCGTCGTGGGCGACTGCGGCGAGGGTTTCGGCGAAGGCTTCACGCACGCCGGCTTCGTCGACGGCGCCGTCTAATGGGAACGAAGGGTTGTAAATCAATTCGAGGGAATCGCGGCCGTCGCTGAGAGTATCGTGGACCTCGGCCGCGAGCAGGCTGAGTCGCTCCAGGAAGAGTCGGCGGCGGTCGATCAAACGAGCCCCGTGATGAGCCAGCTGGGCGCTCCAACTGGGCAAGACCTCTCGCAACCCGTCCAAGCTCCCCCGCGCGTCTCTCAGGTCACGCAGGAGCCTGTTACGCTGTTCTAAGGTCTTGCGGTAAGCCCCCAATGCGTGCACATAACGCGGGGATGTCTGCGCGATCTCCAAATCCAGGAACTGGCGGCGCACGGCGGGCTCCCCGTGGACGATCTCCAGATCCCCGCTATCGAACAAAACGGCGTTGAGCTGGCCGATCACCTCGGCGAGCTTCGTGTGCCGGACTCCGTTGACTCGGGCGACTTTCTTATCGGTCTGGGAAAAGATCATCTCCAGCACGACATCGCTGTTCTTTTCGCGAGTCACACTCGCCGTGATTCTCCCGATCGGATCCTCAAAGCGAATCAGCTCCGTATCCTTGCCGGCGCGAGTCGATTTGCTTGTCGCCAAAACATAGATAGACTCTAGAAGATTGCTCTTGCCCTGAGCGTTCCGTCCCGAGAAGACATTGAGTCCGGGACCTGGCTCGATCTTCAGTCCCTCATAATTCCGAAAGCTCTCCAGCTCAAGAGTCACAATCCGCATATGTCCCGATTCCCGCTCCCTAGATTCGTCCCGCCTCAGAGTCTTATTCCCAATATATAAGAATGATTCTGGATTCGTATTAGTAATAGAATTGTGACTCGACTGTGACTCCCGAATCGCGACTCGCAGGAATCGACGGATTCACGGCGCGACTCGCCATAGCCTAGTAGCAAGACTCTGAAACGACTCGGGAATCGTTATCGAATCGACGAGTCACATGGGAGTCACAGCGAGTCACAGAGTCTCCAGATTCTTCCACCGAATCGTGACTCGACGGATCGAGATTCCTTGGAGGAGTCACAAAGGAGGGAGTCACAGGCACGGAGAGTCACAATCGAGTCACAGCGAGTCACGTTTGAATTCCTGCTGACGTTTGAGAAGAGTCTGGGCTGGCCGCGAGTCTACAGCGAATGTTCGATCTCGTTGCGAATCCCGGCGATGATCGCGAGAATCAGAGGGTCGGACTCCATGGATTTGCGCATGCGGGAGTGCGCATGCGCGATGGCGGAGTGATTCTTGCAGCCGAAAGTGACGGCCAGCGCGGACATAGGAGTCTTAGTGAGTTCGCGGCACAGGTACATGCAGATCTGACGCGCCTGCGCCACGTCCTTATCGCGGGTAGAGCCGCCAAGGATCATATCCTTTGTCACGCCCATATGCGCCGCCGCCGCGTCCAGAATGATGTCCACGGCCGCGCCAGCGCTCGTGCTGACGCTCGGGCGGCCGAATGCAACATAGTCCGTGGGGTGGGGGGCGAAGCTGGGCATGCGCTCGACAAAGTAAGAACTCAGAACGTCGCTCGCAAGCTGCTTGGTGATCGGACTCTGCGCGAGCGACGCATACGCCATCAATTTGATCAGCGCGCCTTCTAAAGCCCGGATATTGCTTTGAATAAGGCTCGCCATGAAAGCGATCACGTCGTCGGGGATGCGAAGGTTCTCTAAAATTGCCTTGCGCTGGAGGATCGCCATACGCATTTCTAATTCCGGCGGCGAGATGTCGGCGATCAGACCACATTCAAATCGGGACCGCAGGCGCTCGTCCATCAGGCGAAGCTCACGCGGCGAGCGGTCGCTGGTGATGACGATCTGCTTGTTCTGCTGGTGCAGTGTGTTGAAGGTGTGGAAGAACTCTTCCTTCGTCTGCTCCTTGGAGGCGATGGTTTGAATATCGTCGACCAGCCAGACATCGACATTGCGATAAGCTCGCCGGAACTCTTCCGTGCGCTTATCGCGCAGGGCCATCACGAAGTGGTTAGTGAATGTTTCCCCGCTGACATAGGCGACACGGGCATGGGGCAGGGTCGCCCGAACATAGTGGCCGATCGCCTGCATCAAGTGCGTCTTTCCTAAACCGGGGCTGCCGTAAAGAAAGAGGGGGTTGTAGGTGCTGGCGAGGCCCTGCGCCACGGCCATCGCGCCGGCCTGCGCCAGGCGGTTCGATTTCCCGACGACAAAGTTGTCGAATGTATACTTATCGCTGAGCGCGCTCGTGGTCAGTTCCGAGCTGTATGGGTTATTGTTCTCAATGACCCGGACGGGCTCGCGTGTAGTTTCACGGCGCGGCATGACCTCCGGGCGGATGCCGTCGCGGATGCCGCTGAAGGCCGTCCGGTCCGGAGGCGCGCCGGCGCTGGGCGAGGCGGCCTGCTGGAGCGGGATCGGCTGTTCGCCGAGCAGGGGATGGACTTCGGGGGTGGCCGTTACGAAACGAAGCTGAAGGCCCGTGGTGTCCAGGTGCTGCTCCAGATAATCGCGCAGCTCCTGCGAATATTTCTTTTCGGACCATTCCCGGGCGAACGACGAGGGCGCGCCCAGTACGATGATCGTACCGTCGAACGACAGCGGGTGCAGCGCCTCTAAGAAGTTCTTGAAAGTGGCTTTGTTGTACTTGTTCGCGAGCGTCCGCAGCGTCCGGTCCCAGGCCTTGCGCAGCGCGATGATATGATCATCTTCTCCCAGCACAAGCTGCTGGGTCTTTGCATTCGGTTCTTCGGGTTTTGGGTGGCTGCTCACAGGTAATAATGACCGCTTCTCTGTCGTCGGAAAATTGCTGGGCGGCCGCTCTGGCGGCGGCTCGATAATGGCGGAAGGCGACTGTTTTCGCAGGAAAATAGTCGCCTCAACGCCGCTCATTATACCGTAAAACGAAGGGGCCGGCAAGCGAAATTTTCGCCTGCCGGCCCTTACTGTCCAAACACGGGAACGGATCGGAGACCCCGCGAGAGTACGAGTGTCTACTATCCCACGAGCTCGCGTGCGGCCCGCAAAACTTCGTCGTAATCGGGTTCAGTCGCCACTTCCGGCACCGTCTGAATGTAGCGAATCACACCGTCTTTATCGACAAGATAGATGGCGCGGGTGAGCAGTCCCAGCTCCTTGATGTGGACGCCGTAGTCGTCGGCGAACTTGCGGTCTTTGTGATCTGAAAGCATCGTGATATTGTCGACATGCTCCTGGATCGCCCAGCGCTTTTGCGCGAACGGCGTATCGGCGCTGATTGAAACGGCGACGATCCGATCCGACGGCAGCGTCGCGATATGCCGGTTGAATTTGCTGGTTTCCAGCGAGCAGACGCTGGTGTCGATCGATGGCACCAGGATCAGCAGGACGGCCTTAGTCCCGTTCTCGCGCAGCTGATCGAGCGTGGTCGGCTGCAAATCCGTTCCCGTCAACTGGAAGTCCGGCGCTTTGTCGCCCACCTTCAGCTCCGGGCCCAGAAGCGTCATCGGGTTTCCTTTGAATGTGATGGCGCCGGAGCGCTCGCTTTGCTCGGTTGTCATGGAATTCTACTCCTTGGATTAAAAACGCCTCAAACGGCGGTCACTTCGGGGCTATGCGTCGCCTAGTTTCACAAGACGAGGTGCATCAAGAGATAGGGCTTTGGCTTGATTTCGCCGTGCAGCAATGGGAACTCAATTCCCACTGAATTGAACTGGCTGATGCGGCCCGAGAGTCCCAGTGATATTCCACGGAACGTCAGCTGCCCGTCGAGCGAATAGCGCCCCTTCTGATCGAAGTTGATCAGCTGCGTTGCGATCGCGGGGCTGAAGCCTCCCCGGCCGCCCAGCATCAGGCCAAGCTTAATTGTCGGCGCCGCAATCGTCTGCGGAGGGTTGAACGCTTTGCCGGAGTTGAAGAACCGAGCGCGCAAAAATTCCGCTCCGACTGTAGAGGCTTTCTTTTCCGCCAGCACCAGGCCGTAATGTCCGGTATTCGCCCAGACGATCGGCGCGCCGCCAATGGCGTCGGCGAGCAGCTGGGACTGTTTCGGCAAAATGAACATGTCGTAGCGGCCGTTGACCAGGAGCGCGTTTTCCGCGCCGTAACCCTTGAGCCAGTTTGTCGGCTCAATCGGAGCCAGGCCGACTTTGAGGTCTTCGTAATCGTAGCCGTGCTGGACGAGCTGTTTGTGCAGGCCCTTCATGAACGGGCTCTTCCAAAGCAGCCCCGCTGCATCCGCGCCGCCGTCGATCGACAGCAGCACCTTCGCCCGGCGGTCCACGCCGGCGGCGAGCGAGGCGATGATCGCGCCCAGGCTTATTCCGCTCATACCTATCCGGCTGGAGTCGATATCGGGCCGGGTTTCCAGCCAGTCCATGGCGCGCCGCACGTCGAGCACGTTTTGGCGAATGGCGCCGACCATCTGCGGCATGTTGCCCGACAGCAGCTCGGCATCAGGCGTATGAGGAACGGGACGGCGCTCCAGGCTGAACGGGGATTCGATCAGCAGCGCCGCCGTATTCGCCTTGGTGACGTCCTCGCAGAACTGAAACTCGTTCTTCATGTTGCGCGGCAGCCACTCAGGAAGAACGATCAGCACCGGATGCGGCCCCGCTCCCGACGGCATGAATAGGTACGCCACCACGGTGTCGTTGGTCGCGAACGGCGTCGTCACCGGGCTTTGATAGGTAATCCGGGTGACCTTGATTCCGTGCGTGTCCTGATAAGGCTTCTCGTCGACGACGACCGGCGATTTTCTGTCGTAATCGTAATAGGAAGGATCGGCGACGTAGGGGCCGGAAGGAACCGCCGGGGTTATGGTGACCACTCGCCCTGCGGCGGGAGCTTCCGGCGCGGTGGGCGTTTGCGCTCCGGCGGCGGAGCCAAAAGCGCCGCCAATCAACGCCATCAGCAGATATACGCCCGGCCGAAGAGCGCGCCGAAAAAAGCCATGTTTCGTCACTAGAATGGAGTTATCCCCGTCTGGCTTGGCCAGTTTCTATCCGCATTGATGCGTTTAGTATACCTCCATGGCCTAGCGATCTTAGGATATCAGTGACGGGATGTCAGTGAATATTGCCGGAAAACGAGTTCAAAAACACCCAGCCGCCCACGATGGCGGTGCTGATGATCAGAACGCCTTTGACTTCCAGCGAGAGATTTGAAGCGAAGGCGATACAAAGCAACGGGATGGTGACGACGGCGGCGAACTCCAGCATTTTCTTACGCTGCCCTTCATTCGTCCAAATCGTTTTGAGAGATTCCAGATAAGTATCGTGCAGCAATTCGCCTCCACACTCTTCGCATGTCCGCGCGTTCAATGGGTTCGAGGCGCCGCAGAAAACGCAGGTGTGAAGATCCCGCGCCTTGCCAAGCCGGCGTCCCTGCGGCGGAGCCGCGCTTCGGCGCGCCGAAGCGTCGAGGTCCATTTGTATCTGGCGGATCTTGTATTGGATTCCGGCGCCGGGCCGATCGCCCGCCGTTTGCAGAGCCTTTTGATACGCGCCGAGGGCTTCGATGAGCCGCTGCGCCTCGCGGTACAGATCGCCCAGACCTTCGTAGGCCGCCGTGTTGCTGGGGTCGTTCTGGATACGCCGCCGAAATCCCGCCTCGGCGTCCCGTCGCCGCCGCGCTTCGCGCCGCGCCTGCAATTTTCGGTATCCGTACCAGGCAGCGAGGCCAATCAAATAAATGATGATGAGAACCAGCAAAATCGTCTCCGAGCAAGATGGGATTAGAGTATCATTTGTAAACGCCCCTCGCGCGAAATGGTTTCGGCAAGCGGTCAGGAGAAACGACATGCATCACCCTTTCGCCCGGATCCTCGCGACCATCATCTTGGCGTCCACCGCCCTTCCGGCCCTCGCCGAGCGCGATATCGTCTTCGCCGCCCGCCACTACGCTCCGCCCGGCAGCCGCCAAACCACGCATTTCCATCTTTACCGGATCAACCCCGACGGCTCACGCCTCACGCCGCTGACATCGGGCGCGCACGATGACGCCGCGCCGCGCTGGTCGCCCGACGGCCGCTGGATCGCCTTCACTCGCGACAGCAACAATCTTTGCGTCATTCGCGCCTCAGGCGGACCCGTGTACGTTCTTTCGTCGGTCAATGCGAAATTGCGGGATTCGTCCGACGCTTATGTGGATTTCAATTCGGCCCGTTGGCTTCCTGATTCTCGGCGCATGCTGATGAACGTCGAATCGGCGAAAACCAGCCAGCTTTTGGATGTTCCCTCCGGGCGCATACGTGTCTTGCCGTCTTCAATCACCAGTCCCGTCTTCTCGACTGACGGAGCGCATATGGTGGCTCTTGCGGCGGATGGGCACACTTATGTCACGGATACTAAATCTCTGTCGCTGGAAAAGGGAGTCAAAATCGCCAGCGATCTACAATCCCCTGCGTGGCTCACGCCAACGACCATCGTCGGAACCATCTCCAGCGAAGGGGATGTCTCAGACTCGATCGCCGCGTTTGATACCGCATCCGGCAGGAAGCTCTGGGGCGGCAAGCTGGTTTACGCCAAACCCACGAACGACGATCTGGGAAATGTCTATTTTGGAGCCAGAAAGATCCCCGGCGATAATCAGCATATCGTCGTACCTGTTGACGCTAGTAACAGCACCGTCCGTCCTGACAACGATTACTACCGAGTCGAAACCAAGACCTGCAAGGCGAAGCTCTGGCTCCCGCAAAGCCAGTTTCTCGTCTTCTCACCCAGCGGCCGCTACATAACATCGAGCGCCAGAGATCTTTCCAACTACGGTCCCAAGCGCGGCGATCGTCAAACGACCGTCTGGACTACCGACCTGCGCGTCGGCGCCTCGCCTACTGATACAAAGCCGCGCTTGATCGTTCATGGGCTGGTGTGGGTCGTTGGGGCGGATTGGCGGAAATAGCAGGGAACAGAATGCAATTATCTTCTCGTCCGCAGCCCGCTTATCTTGTTGAATATCAAGAGATAGAGCCGCAGAAACCCGAATCTTTCGAGAGTATTCAATCGGACCGAGAAAAGAGCTTAAAATTCGGCCATCAATTTTGTGGCGCGCACAATATCGCTGGCGCAAATTGCCCTAACTGCCAAAAGCCGTTGCTGCGTTTCCTCACGCTGGACACAACGGATGAACGCATTGGCCTTTCGCAGTTGGGAGAACGGCGCATCCATTGTCTGTTCTGCTGGACATGCAACATCGCGCACGAGCCGTTTTACTACAAGCACCATGACGACGGCTCAATAGCCTTAATAGAGTATGGTAAGGATGGCGTAGAGGTGGATTTTCCGTACGAGGATTACCCGAGTGCATTTCCCGAAGCGTCGGTGACACTGCTGGAAATCGCAAGTGACGCCCAAAAGGCGATTCAGTCAGTGAATGCTGGGCGCCTGAAAATCTCATCCTGGCGAGACAAGCATCCCGATCTTTTTGGATGTCAGCATCAAATCGGCGGAGAGCCGTTCTTGATCCAGCGCAATCCCAACTACGCGACAGAACGCGATATTCGCTGCCCGGAGTGCAAGAAATCGACGCCATTCTTTGTGTCGATTGCCGACGATTGCCTGGACGAGCGCGGGTTTACCGAGAACGACGGCGTGCAGGTTATCTTCAACCTTTGCCGCCAATGTTTGACAATGTGCGCGTTTCAGCAGTGCGATTGAGGGGAAGCGGACCCATAGCCCCTGGAGGAAATGGGCGAGCTTCCAGAAGTTCCGCCGGATTTCAACCTTGAAATTATGGGGCCACTATGGTGCTAAATATCGGCGCCAGAGTAGTTGACAGCAATCGTGCTGTGTGCTATGATTGCATGACTGCGAAATCCATAGAAAAACCATGATTCCAAAATCAAACCAGGGAGTAGGCATGATTAACACAGAAGTCAGCATGCGGCGTTTCATTTTTAAGGGTTCTAAAGCAAGTATTGCTATACTGTCAGCGGCGGCCACGCTGGGTCTTGGCGCGGCGACGTCCCAGCGCGCTTCCGCCAACGCCACGGCGGTCATGTTCTGCCCGGGAAACATGGGGTATGTCAACGGCCTCACCACGGCGGAGATCAATGGCTACCGGGCGTCGGGTATGTCTACCATGATCCTGTTCACCATGAGTGTGAGCGCCAACGGAGACTTCACCTACGGCGGCAACCCGATCTGTTCGAACGGCAATTATGTCGGGCCGTCCACCTGGCCTGGTCTGCTCAGTCAGTGCCGAACGGCGCCCTCCTCTATCGGCCGCATTGAGATGTGTATCGGCCAATGGGGTGATCCGAGCTTCGCGAATATCAAGAACCGAATCACCGCCGATGGAACCGGCTCCGGCACCGTGCTTTATCGCAATCTTCAAGCCCTGAAGAACGGATTGGGAATCAATGCGATCGACTTCGACGACGAGCAGACGTATGATGTTGGCTCCTCCGTGACCTTTGGCAACATGATCAATGCTGTGGGCATGAAAGTGACCCTGTGTCCGTACACCAATGTGGGGTACTGGTCGGGCGTGAAGTCGGGGCTGGGAAATATCGTCGATGCGGTCTATCTGCAATGCTACGATGGCGGCGCGGGCAACGACGCGGCAACGTGGAATAACTATTTCGGCGGTATGAAGGTTATCCCCGGCTACTGGGACTGGGAGCGGGACGCCACATTTGCGAACAAGATGAACGCCTGGAAGAGCCTCGGAACAGTAGGCGGTTTCCTCTGGCCCTCCAATACCGGCGGCAGCCCACCGGCGGACGGCGCTGAGATGCTGCAATACGCCAACTATATCCACTCAAGCTTTGACAACAACACGGCTTCCAATTACAGCGTTGTCGCCAGTGAAAACCAGACGGTAAACTTCCCCAAACCCGTCGATGCGGCGTACGGCGCCAACAGCAGCTTTGCCTTCAAATACGCGCAGAAGGGGAACCTGACGTTCAGCAACGCCGTATTCGGCGATCCCATCCCAGGAGTCGCCAAATCAGGATATTCCGCGCAGTTCTGGCAGGTCGCCGGCGAAGGCGGCTCCTACACGACCAGCGTTCCGGTGGAGGCCGCTTATGGCGCCAATGGAAGCTACTACTTCAATTGGGGAACCACGGGAACGATCACGTTCAACACCACAACGTTCGGCGGAGACCCAATTTTCGGAACGGTCAAAGCTGGATACATCATGCCGTATGTCCAGTGCGCCGGTGAAAATCAGAGCGTGGCGTTCTCCACCCCGACGGATGTCGCCTATGGCGCAAACGGCCACTATCTCTTCAAGCACGCGGTAACTGGAACGATTACCTTCAACACGGCCACCTTCGGCAGCGATCCGATTTATGGAACCGCCAAAGGCGGCTACTACCGGCCCAGCCATTAAGTAAAGATGGGCGTTTTGCGCCTCTCAGCAACCAGCGACAAAATTTCAGCCTTCAGAGTAACACTCTGGAGGCTGAAATCTATTGTGAATAGCTTTGTCTTAAGTAACGGGTTATGAGTCTTCCGATTGGTTCAGACTGCTTCGCCAGTTTTGGGCTGTGTGGAAATAGCGGAGCACTTCAATAACCCCATTGCGCACCTGGTAAACGACGACAGGATAGCGGGGGTTGCTCTCAGCCATATTTACCGTTTCGCTTCAAAACGCCGCTGCATTTCCTCAAGCGTGAGATTATTTCCAGTTCTGGCTTCGACTGCGGCTGCATCGATTTGCTCAATTACTTCGTTGGTAAACAAATGGTCGTAATTATCGGGGTCGGACGTAATTGAGTCGGCGACGAAATTCGAGAGAAAAACTTCCGCGCTTCCAAAGCCTTCCCGCTGCGCGCGCTTCACGGCGGCGGCATAGGCTTCCTCGGGAATACTGATTGTCACTTCGTGCATGGTCTGTCCACTCAACCGGACGGCAAACAACTCAAATGCTTATATTCTCATTATAGGTCATCATGCGGCGGAATTCAAGCGATCAGTGCACTCATGAAGTGGCTTTCAGCGCGCGGAGGCGGAATTTGAGGATGCGGAGCGATAGCCGGAGTGCGTTTGCCCAGTGGCGTTCTTTGAGTTCTTGCCGTCGCCAGCCACGGACGAGAAGGATCTGATAATGTGGATGCTTTTTAAACGCTTGGCGGGCTAACTTTCGATTTTCAGGAGATAATGCTTCGCTGCATCCGAGCTTATGGTAGGCCATTTTCAGGTACATGGCTTTACGCGCGTAGTTTTTCGAGATGCTTCCATCGTGCATTCGATAATGATAGATAGGGTTCGTCAGATGCTGAAACTGACGCCCCTCCGAAAAACGGACCCAGAACTCCCAGTCCTCAATGATCGAGATGCTCGTGTCAAATTGCATGCCGTTCAATGCGGCTTTTCGGATCAGAGCCGAGCCGGGAGTTAAGATAAAACAGCATGTCGCCATGTAGAGCAATGGGGCGGAGTCGCAATCTTCCCGTGTCACCCGGCGGCCAAATAGCTGACTGAAAATTTCTGAATAGGGCTGGAACCGAACGGGATCGCGCTCCTGAACGTTACCGGCGTCGTCGATAAAAACGATATTCTCAATGGGGCTGTAGACAAGGGCGGCGTTCGGAGACTTTTCGGCGGCGTAAACGAGGCTCTCTAGCGCGTCGGGCGTCCAGAGATCGTCGCTATCGAGAAAGATGATAAACTCAGATTCCGGGCTGCTGAGGGTCAGCCCATGATTTCTTGCGGTGGCGCATCCGGCGTTTTCCTGAGTGACGGACCGAAATCGGGGATCGGCTGCTGCAAACTCCTGGGCGACGTCCACTGACCCATCCGTGGAGCCGTCGTCGACGACGATGACTTCGTAGTCAGTGAACGTTTGCGCTCGAATGCTTTCCAACGTCAGCCGGACATAGTCTCGCCGATTATAAACCGGAACGATCACGCTGACGCGGGGAGTATCGGCGACAGATTTAGTTTCCATAGTACACATCAATGAACGCGGCCACGCTTATCGAATATCAGCGATCAATAGCCCAGCGCAAGCCCTTCGACGCGCGGATCGCTGCCGCCGAGCAGGACGTCGTTTTCGAGGTCTTTGAGGATGACCTGGGAGGCGCAGGCGCCGGACCAGGGGGCGCCGACGGCGAGTTCGTGGCCGAGTTTTCGCAGGGAATAGCAGGCGTCGAGGGGCAGGCTGGGTTCGACCATGAGGCCAGGGCCGTCGTCGGCGCCGCGCCATTTCGGGCTTTCGATGGCTTCCTGGGGATCGCGGCCGTGGTCGATGATCTGGGAGACAACTTGCAGGTTCGTCTGCACCTGAATGTCGCCGCCGGGGGTGCCGCCGATGCCCCAGAGGTCGTTGTCCTTCAGAAGCATGTAGGTGTTGAGGGTGTGCATCGGACGCTTGCCGGGCGCGAGCACATTGGGGTGACTCGGCTCCAGGCTGAAGCCGGTCATGCGGTTGTTCATCAGAACGCCGGTGCCGGGGATCACGACGCCGCAGCCGTATTGGTGGAACACGCTCTGGATCATCGTGACGGCGTTGCCGTGTTCGTCCATCACGCAGAACGAGGTGGTGTCCGTGCCGTAATTGGCCGGATCGCCCAGGCGTCCGGCGCTGAAGCGCGCGGCGGCGGCCTTGGGGTTGATGCGGCGGCGCTGACGCTCGGCGTGGGCCTTGGAGAGTAAGACTTCGATTGGCGTGTCGGGGGTGTCGCCCATGTAAGCGAGCCGGTCGGCGAAGGCGAGCTTTTTGGCTTCGGCCATGAGATGGACGGCCTCGGCGCCTTCGGGGTCCAGCGCGCCCATATCGAACCCTTCAAGGATATTGAGCATCTGAAGCAGCAGATGCCCTTGCGAGACGGGCGGCTGTTCGGTGACGACAATATCGCGATAGGTGGTCTTGATCGGGTCTGAGATTTCGCAGCGGTGGTTCTTGAGGTCGGCGAGGCTGAAAAAGCCGCCGTTCATGTTGGAGTAGGAAACCAGCTTTTTGGCGAAATCGCCTTGATAAAAGGCGGCGCGGCCGCCCTTGGCGATCTCGCGCAGGGTATTGGCCAGCAAAGGCTGATAAAGCGTCGCGCCTCGGCGCGGGTTTTGCGGGACGAGAGCGGCGGCGCTCTCGGGGTATGTCTCCCAGAGGCGCTTGTACGTCTCCATCAGGGCGGCCTGACGCGCGGGCACGGCGTATCCGTCCTCGGCAAGAGCGATGGCGGGCGCGAGCACTTCCGACGCGGTCATCACGCCCCAGTTGTCCTGCGCCGTGAACCAGCCGTCGACCGCGCCGGGAATGGCGGCCGCACGGATGCCGTGAATGGGGATCGTTTCGCCCATCGCTTCCAGCGTGGCCCCGCTCGGCGCGGCGCCGCTTCCGTTGAGGGCGTAGGCGCGGCGGGCGCCGGCATCCCAGTATTGCAGGAAGACATCGCCGCCCAGGTGCGAGCGCTCTGGCTCCAGCACGACCATCGCCGCGCCGATCGCCACGGCGGCGTCGATGGCGTGGCCGCCGGCGCGCAGGATCTCCACCCCCACCAGCGACGCAATCGCATTTCCAGAGGCGACCATGGCGCTGCGAGAAACACGAAGGGGCGTGCGGGTGGGAGTATCAGCCATTATTCGCCTTCTTTGACGACCATATTGGAGAGCGATCCGATCTCCGGAATGCGCACTTCGACCAGATCGCCGGGGCTGAGCGGACCGATGCCCGATGGCGTGCCAGTGATAATCACGTCGCCCGGCTCCAGCGCCATGCGCTTGGAGATAAAGGCGATCAATTGCGGGATCGTGAAGAGCATCTGCGAAGTGTTCGCCTGCTGCTTGACGACGCCATTCACGGTGGTCGTGATTTCTAAGTTGTGCGGATTGCGGATTTCATCGGCCGTCACCAGGCACGGACCCATCGGGCCGAAGGTATCGTAGCTCTTGGAAAGGAACCAGGGCAGGGACTGCGCGAAGGCGCGCTTCTGCTCGTCGCGCGCGGTCACGTCGTTGAAGAGCGTGTAGCCGACAACATAGCCCATGGCGTCGCGCTCGGTGATGTTCTTACCGGCCTTGCCGATGACCACACCCAGCTCGCCTTCAAAGTCCACGCGTCCAATGCCTTCCGGCAGCACGATTTCGGCTTCGGGGCCGATGACGCTGCTGCTCGCCTTTAAGAAGACGATCGGCTCGACGGGAACGTCGGCGTCCTGCTCGGCGGCGTGGTCGGCGTAGTTGCGGCCGATCGCCAGAATCCGGTTGGGGCGGGGGAGGGGGGCAACGGGCGACACGCCCAGCTCCTGCCAGATCTGGTCTAAAATCTTGCCCTTCTCCAGCTCCTTGACGGCTTCGACATAAGTCGGCAGCAGGGCGACCAGATGGTTCAGGTCCTCGGGCAGGTTCAGACTGCGGGGATGGATGGCCTCCGCCACGGCGACGACGCGCGCGAGCGGCAGGATCTTCCCTTTGTACATGATCCCTGGATACGTGGGCTCCAGCGGATCGTCGAATTCTTTATAACAGACGAATTTCAAAGACGGCCTCGCGTTCTTTGCTTTGAGAGCTTTTTACGAGGGCATTTTACCACTCGGGGCTTGGGGGCGTCAATAATCGATTGAGACGATGGGCTCGCATTAGCTCCGAATTGCGGCAAGGCGGTTCAGCCACTCATAGAGCAAAGCACGCTCCCCCTCGGAAAGCAATCCAATATCTGGAAGAACGGCGCGCAAAGCAACCGCCGCCGCCACCGGCCCGGAACTCTCAAACGCGGGTAAGTCCGTGGTGATCGCGGCAATCGCCGCCTCGCGGGCAATTTCCGACAGATGCATATCTCGCTGCCCCTCGGCTTTGCCGAGAAGGGTGAGCACAGTCCCACATCCCGAAGCGTGGAAGAGGTCCGCCGCCCGCTCCTCAGAGATACGTAACCGCCCAGCCGCAGCCACACGCCGAATATGCTCCTGCAAAACGCGATAGCCGGCTTCGGCTGCGGAAGACTTGGCGCCGGGGCGCGGGTCGGCGTACATCAGGAGATAGATGGCGGCGTGTGACAGCCCAAACTCGACGTGTAAATCCCATCCAAAACGCAGATCTTCTACAGGATCTTGCCCGGGCTTACGAACGCTCTTCTCCCGCAGATAGGCTTGGAAGCCGTGTTCCGCAACGGCGTCGAGAAGACCATTCTTGTCCCCAAAGAGGCGATAAATGGCTGGCGCCTGAACGCCGGCGGCGTCGGCCACGGCCCGCGTCGTAACGGCGTCCCGGCCTCCGTGACTGAGCAGCTCAATGGCGGACACAATAATGCGCGTTTTCATTTCCATGACGCTCTCATGATACCATTATTATCAATGGTAATAATAATATGGTATCATTGATAATAATGGCGTCAAAGGAGAAGATTATGATAATCGTGACTGGAGCGACCGGCAAACTTGGCCGGATGATTGTCGAAGGACTACTGAAGAACACTTCGCCCGATCAGATCGGCGTCAGCGTTCGTGATCCAGAAAAGGCTTCGGATCTTCAGGAGCGGGGAGTTCGGGTGCGAAAAGGAGATTTTGGAGATGGCGAGAGTTTACGCCACGCCCTGGAAGGAGCATCTCAGGTTCTCATCGTCTCCAGCAATAGCGCGGGCGCGTCCGCCGTGGAATTGCATCGCAGCGCGATTGAGGCGGCCAAAGTATCGGGAGCTCAGCGTATTCTTTACACGAGCCACATGGGATCGAATCCCAATTCTCATTTCGCGCCTATGCGTGACCACGCCGCGACGGAGGAGATTTTGAAAACGTCGGGCGTCGCGTTCACGTCGCTCCGTAATGGGTTCTACGCGGAATCGGGTTTGATGCTCTTGGGGGACGCCCTCCAAACGGGAACGTTCACCGCGCCGGAAGATGGGCCGGTGTCCTGGACCACGCACGCCGATCTTGCTGAGGCGATGGTGATTGCGCTGACTGAGGAAGGACGTCTGGACGGTTTGACGGCGGCGCTTACGGCTGCGGAAGCGCTCGACCTCAATGCGCTCGCCGAAATCGCTTCGAAGCTTAATGGACGTGAAATCAAACGAGTGACTGTGACGGACGAGGAGTACCGGGCGAGTATGATCGCCCGCGGCGTGCCGGAGATGTGGGCGAATTTGTCCGTGGGGCTGTTCGCCGCAAGCCGGAACGGCGAGTTCGCCGCCGTCGATCCCATGCTGGAGAACCTGCTGAGGCGGCCTGCGATATCCATGGAAGAGTTTTTGGGATCTCGTATTTCCAAACCCATGCAGTCATTGCAATGACGCGCATTCTGCCCGGCGATTTGCATCGCCGGGGGTTAAGCCGTTTCGCCGCGCAGGAGGGTGACGGGGACGATGGTTTCGCGTGGGACTTCGCCGCCCTGGATCTGGGCGCGCAGCACTTCGAGGGCGCGGGTGGCGAGGGTGTCCCATGGAACCGCGATTGTCGTCAGGGTCTGCATCATGAGGTTCTGGTCGAGGCTGCCGTCGAAACCCACCACGGCAAGGTCGCGCGGGGCGCGCATCCCTAGCTTGGCGCAGGAGCGCAGCAGGTGCATCGCGCAGGGGTCGTTCCAGCAGCAGGCGGCGGTCGGCCGCTCCGGCAGAGCGAGCAAAGTGTTCAGGGTCTCGTCGAGATTACCGTCGTCTTCCGAGGCGTCCCCGTAGGTGAATTCCCGGTGGATCACGGTGGCGTCCGAAACCCGGCGCTTCGCCATCTCTTCCCGGAAGGTCTCCACACGCCGGTCGACCGAGATCATGTGGCGTTCCGGGGCGATATAAGCAATGCGTCGATGTCCGCGCGACCAGAGGTAATCGACCGTCTGACGAATCCCGTCCGTATCGTCCGCGACGACGCTGGGCAATGAGGGAATCGCGTCGGAAATAGACACAACGGGCAGCGCCGACTGCGCGAGCTCGGCGACCAATGGGTCCTCGGCGCTCGTGTGCAGAAACAGCCCATCGATCCGTCCGTTGACGAGCTCGCCGTAAATATCGTCGGTGTTGCGTCCGTGGAATACGCCGAGCAGCAGGATATCGACGCGCTTGGCGTCGCAGACCCGCTGGAGGCCGCCGAGCACCGCCGCCATATAAGCGTCGCGCACGCTCATATAGTTATATCCGGTATGGAAGCCGACGATATCCGTACGGCGTCCGCGCAGGGAGCGGGCGATGGCGTTCGGGCGATACCCCATCTCACGCGCCGCCTCCAGCACCCGCTGACGCGTTTCCGTGGACGCCCGGTATCCCTGTGTTCCACTGAGTATGCGCGAGACCGTCGGCTGTGACAGTCCCAGTTTTTCCGCAATATCTTTCGAGGTAACCGGCATTGTTCTAGTTTTCCGCGAACCCCTCATGGGAGAACGACTTGATTAGGATGCGTATCCCTGCGTACATTATTACGTATGAGTGCGACGGGCGTCAAGTTTTGGCGCTGATCAGGTCCGAGAACCCGATTTATGTCCTGCTACCGATACTCGATATCATCCAAATAAAACGTCACGGGATGTCCCTGTCCGGCGACGACCCACACAAACCCCGTCTTGACCCGGGTCAGATCGAGATCGCTCACGTCGATCGAGTACTGTTTCCATTCCTTGGTGAGCGTCACATTCCCGGTTTTGCCGGAGGCTCGGTCGGGATACTTTTTGTCCGTGCCGATCAGGCCGAACGAGAAGGCGACGACTTCCCCGCCTTGGTCGCCGCGCGCCCAGAAGCTGAGCTGCTTGGCGCCGGTCACGTTCCAGCCGCCGGGCTTTTCGCCCCAGTCGTTCGCGGGACTTTGCCAGACCACGCCGCCCCAGTTGTCATTTGCCGTATACTGGACCTTCAAAGATGTTTTGCCCGCATGTGGATTTTCGGCAAAGCCGGGGTCCATTTGGATCGCGCCTGTGTTGCCCATGTATCCCGCAGGAGTGTACGGCGTGTCGCCGTCGGCTTCGCTGTAGATTACGAACGGCAGCTTGGCTTTCGTTCCTTCGGTGGACGCGGCGGCGCCGCCGGTGGCGTACAGTGGAATATTCGCGACAGCCGAGGCTTTGTGACCGTCCGAGATGTAGGCGAATAAGCGATACGGGCCACCCGTCGCTGGGATTTTGACGACGGCGTGCTTGGTGTCGGATGTCTGGATCGCGTCCGGATAGTCGTCCGGAACGCCTTCTGGCGCGCCGCCGGCGACATGCGCCATAGGATCGCCTCGGAGCACCCATTTCACGGTCAAAGGATATTTTTGCGGGCTGGATGCGGCGAGGGTGGCCTTGACCTCCGAACCTGCGGGGATTTTGTCTTCGCCGTCTAAAGTCAGCTTTTCGATGGTCGGGCAAAGGGCAACGGGCGGCTTGCCGCTCCAGAGCTGCGTCATGGCGTCCACCGGCGCGAGCTTCGAGCCATCCGGCAGCAGCATGCCGAACCAGGTCGCGGTCGCTTCCTGTTTGTGGCTCCAGAGGAAAGTGTAGGAACCGAGTGAGAGCGGCTGATGGAGGACGCTCTTTTCGTAGGTATCCCGGTAGAACTTCGACTTTTCCGTGCTGGTCGGTTCGGGCGCGGCGCCCCAGTCGTTCGCCTTCAGCTCCCAGGTTCCGGGAGGTCCGAACTCGGTGATGACGAACGGTTTGACGCCGCCCGCCGTCTTGTATCGGTCGGCCACCGAGGGGCCGCCGGCGTAACTGTTGATCCCCAGGATATCGATATCCGGGCAGTACTTGTTCAGCTGCGCGACTTTATTGCCGCCGACTTCGGCGAATACCGTCATCGTCGGATGGTTCGGGTCGAGCTTCTTCGCCAGCGCCGCGATGTCCTCGACGGCTTTCCACATTTCTGGGTCATCTTCGGACCCGTTCTCCATCTCATTGCCGATCGCCCACATCAGCAAAGACGGCGAGTTGCGATACTTCATAATCGCTTCCTCTGCGGCTTTGTACTGAGCGGCGACCTGAGCGGCGTTATGGTAATCGAAGCCCTGATCCTTGTGCCCCAGCCAGATTCCCGCCGTGACCGTTATCCCCAGCGACTGCGCTTCGGTCAGGATCGGGCCAAGGCCGTCCACGCCCCAGGTCCGGATCGAGTTGCCGCCGCTGGCTTTCAGCAGCTGCCGCGAATCATTGCCGCCCGCACCCTTGATGAAATACGGCTTGCCGTCACGCTGAAGCTGGAAACCGCCGCCGCTCTTGACGAGCTTGACGGCGATGGGCGTGTCGTCCGCCGCCCCCGCAGAGCGGGGATAAAGCGCAAGTCCGGCGGCGGCGCCAAGGACGGGCGCGAGAAACGCGAGCAAGGTACGTGTTTTCATAGTGTGTTCGGAAGCAAAAACGGGTTTCAGCAAGCGATTTCGTAGGTTGCGTATTCGTATAAATGAATTATAACAGAGGGTGTTTTCGCTGTCAAGCGCAATTTCTTGCGCGACCGGAAGATGTGCGGCGGGCTAAGCGCCGAGGCTGCGGGCATCGGGGATGATTTCGCTGACGTGCATGACGCGGTTGCGGCCGTGTTCTTTGGACCAGTAGAGGGCGACATCGGAGGCGGCGATTAGCGTGGCCTGGGTGGTGATGTCGGATGAGGTTGTGGAGGCGCCGATGCTGACGGTGATCGGGCGGTTCGGCCAGAGGGCGTCAGCAATCGTTGCCCGGTAGCGCTCCGCGACGAGAAACGCGTTTTCGGCGTCGGCGCCGTGGAGGATGACGACGAACTCCTCGCCGCCGTAGCGCGCCACCGTGTCCGTGTCGCGCGCGCTTTCGTGGAGCAGGCGGGCGACGGCGATCAGGATTTCGTCGCCGGCGGGATGGCCGTAGGTGTCGTTGTAGGATTTGAAATTGTCGACATCGATCAGCAGCAGGGACAGCGGCATGCCGCTGCGCTCCTTCATCTGCCACTCGCGCTCCAATTGTTCGCGGAAGGCGCGGTGGTTGGTGAGCCCGGTCAAGCCGTCGGTCGTCGCCTGCGCATAGAGGCGCGCGTTCGCTTCTTTTAATGCCTGCTGCGTTGCCATTAGCTCGTTCTGGCTCGCGGTCAGCGCTTCATTGCGCGCTTCCAGCAGATCCTGAATTTTTTGCAGGCTCGAATTGCGCCGCCGCAGACGCTCCATCTGCAGGAACGTGGCTCCAAACAGCAGACCCAGCACCAACGCCGTGAGCATGGCTTTGAACGCCAGCGTTTGGTAATAGTAGGGACGCAGCGTGAACGCGAAGCTCTCACGGCCGGACCAGCCACTCTCGGTGTTGATGCAGCGGACGACAAAGTGATAGCGCCCTGGCGGCAGGTTGGTGTAGAACGCCGTGCGGGAGTTGTCGCCCTCGCGCCAGCTGGAATCAAAGCCTTGCAGCTGATATTCAAAGCGCAGATGGCTGGGATTGCGATAGTCCAGGGCGGTGAAGTGGATCGCGACATCGCCGTCGCCGGGAGGAGCGGTCGCCGGCTTTTCAGTCGAGTAGAGATGTCCGTCCACCAGCGCCTGATCCACCAGAACTTTCGCCGGCGTCGTATCCAGTTCGTTCGGATTGATGCGGACGATCCCTTCCAGCGCGGAGAACCAGAGGCAGCCGTCGAGGGTGCGGCACGCCGACGGCTGTTGCCCGGCGACACACTGGCTGACAAACGCTCCGTCGGCCGGTCCATAAGGATAACAGCGAATCGAAGCCCGATTTCCATCCATCACGTCATTGAGGTCGCGCAGGCTCACCCGAAAGATTCCCTTGGAACTGCCGATCCAGAGGTTCATGCCGGAGTCTGCATTGCCGTCCTGCAGGATCTGGTAAATCCCATCGGAATAAAGCCCCTGTCGCATATCGATATGACGGAAGACCTTACCGCGAAACCGGGTCAGGCCCCCGCCCCAATGCCCGAACCAGAGCGAGCCGTCCGTCGTCTCGCAAATGCTGATGATGATGACGCCGCGAACGCCGTCGGCGCTGCGGTAAACGCGCACGCTGTCCCCGTCGACACAGTAAAGCCCCTCTCGCGTTGTCGCCCACAATCGTCCCAATCGATCGACATAGCTGGTGAAAAACCACGAACCGCCGCTGGGATTGGTCACGGCGACGGTTTTGCCGGCCTGGGTGCGCAAAAATTTGTCCCAGACGCTCAGCCACACAACGCCGTCGTGCGTAACCGTCATCGTACTGGCGATGCGATCTGGCGCGAGTCCGTACTTTGCGGAGACATCCGTGAGGCGCTCCCCGTCGAGCTTTTTGACCCGTCCGCCGCAAAGCGCCAGCATGTCGCCATCGGGTGTTTCGGCAAGCGTCGTGATCGGGGCGCTGTCCGACGCAATCCGCCGGAAGGCCCCGGAACTGCCGCCGGAGTAGTTGTAAAGACCGAATTTGTTGTTGACCGCCCAGAGGCGTCCGCCCAGGTCCGTGAACAGCGTGGTGATTGGCTGCGGAGGCAGCCCGTTTGCGGGAGTGAAGGTGCGGCCATTTCGGTCGCGCAGGCAAGACAGGCCCTCGTCCGTCCCGATCCAGATGTTGCCGGCGTAGTCGCTCAGCGCGCAGACTGCGGCGCCGGCGATGCGGCTGCTGACGGGCTGATATAAAAATGCGCCATGGACCAACAGGGCAACGCGTTCGCCGCTGTTCCCTTCGCTCATATAACGGCAGATCAAGTGTCCGGCGGCGTCCAAAGAAATGGCCTGGATATGGGTTTCGGGAAAGTCGGCGCTGGGGATGGCGCGTCCATCCACGATCTCGTAAAGCCGGCCTCCGCGAAGTCCCCAGACTTTGGCGGCGACGCAGACAATATTTGTTAAGGACGGCTGTGAAGGCTGACCGATCACCCGATGCAGAGTTTGGTTCTTGATGAACGCCATACCCGCTTCCGTGCCGATCCATACGGTTCCCGCGTTGTCGCATTGCAGGGAAACGATCGCGTTTGGGGACGCGCCCGGCATTTGGTAGCGGCGAACGGCGCCGTCGCGAACTTCCAGAACGGCGCCTTCCCGGGTTCCCACCCACAGAGCGCCAGTCAGACCCGGACACCACGATGTCATGACCGCGCCGCCGAGAATAGATGAGGGCTCCGCGAGCGTCAGGGCGTCGCCATGGACGTTATAGAAATTCCGATCGTGCTCCGCCCACAATTGTCCTGTGGGGCTTATCTGGCAAACGACACTTAAATTACCCGCCGCCGCCGTGGGCGGCGTGAAGTCTTTGGCGACGCCGTGGTGGAACCGCGAGATTCCGCCTTCGCCGGAGACCCACAGATCGCCGGCGCCGTCTTCCCGCATCTGCTCGATATTGTTGGTGGCGAGGCCGGGCGTATTGCCGGTGTCGTAGGTAGTGAACTGTTTGCCATCGAATTTCGCGACGCCGTCCTGCGTGGCGACCCAGATGTATCCATCGCGCGCCTGAAGAATGCTCTTGACGTGGTCCTGGGGCAGTCCGTCGTGGGTATTCCAGACCAGCGCGACCCGGTTCGACAGCGAAATCGGCGCGCACTTGCCCGCGCCGGCCGCGAAAAAGAGGCAGGCTAGACTAAGAATCAGGTAACGCAGGATTGACGTCTTCGTCCACATAGGTACAATCAAATCGTGACTGGCGCGGCGGCGCGCCGATGAGAGTCCAATTATCGGCAGATTGCCGCTCCTTCCTCATAAATGCTTGAGACTGCGTCGTCATCGGCGTGGGGAACGGCGAAGAAGAGATCTCGGCTGGGGAGAGACGTCCTATTATCCGACGAGGTCGGGGGGCGGTTCGTTCCAGGGCGGCGTAATGCTGATCTTCGGCCTGATTGTGGTCATTTCCGGATGACGCGCCATACGCTCGCAGAAATAACAAAACAACTTGGCCGCGTCAAATGCGGCCCGCTTCATTAAATCTTTTCATATAGCATTGACCAATAGCTTTGCGTATGTTATTATCTTACTAGCCACCTGTACTCCGGCAAATTCTTCCGCACTCACTTGTGCTCTCTTCAACCTTGGCGACGCCACCTGCACTTCGCGCCTCCTTTTCTGATCTATCCGCAGCCTCCTTTGTTCGTAACCGGTTTTGGCATTGTCCGCCGGCTCCCGTTTTGTGGAAGGATCGTCCCTATGCGCGCGCTGAAGCACCGCCTGCTTGCCTGCCTCTTGCTGCTCTTTGTCTCTCTTGCCTCCCGGCCCGCCATGGCTGTTGTGCCGGGAGCGCCAACGCTGACCGCTGCCTCCTATTCGACTACTCAGATCAACCTTTCATGGACCATTCCATCGGGGAGTCCGACGAGCTACAATATCTATCGCAGTATGACGGCGGGCGGTGAGGGGGCGACTCCCTATCTGCCAGGCTTCACGGGAGCTTTTAAGGCGGACACCGGGCTTCCTTCTGGCCAGGCATACTACTATCAGGTCAGCGCGGTGAATGCTTCAGGGGAAGGCCCGCGCTCGACGGAAGCGACGGCGATTACGGGAATACCACTTTCTCTGATTCGCGGCGGGCACGCGACGGTCACACTCACCTGGAGCGCGGGCGGGAACGCGGCGGGCTACAACGTTTATCGCGCGGAGGCGGCGGTTGGAGTTTTTACGAAGCTCAACGCCAGTTTAATCACGGCGACGACCTACCAAGATACGGCTGGACTGTCCAACGGCAAGACTTACTCTTACCAGTTGACGGCAGTCGGCGCCAGTGCTCAAGAATCGGGTCGCAGCCCTGCCTTTCAAGTGACGCCGAATGTTCGTATCAACTGCGGCGGTTCGGCGCTCAATACCGATGTCAACGGATTGGTCTGGTCGGCGGAGACGGGCAGTTCCGGTGGAGTAGCCAACTCAACTCCTAACCAACAAAACCCTTCCGCCGATCAAACACTTTATCAGAACCAAGAACAGGAAGCTACGGCGGGGGGTGGACTGACGTACACTTTGCCGGTGGAGAATGGCGTCTATACGCTCATCCTTGGATTTTCCGAGATTAATGGCTACACAAATGGCCCAGGCAATATACGCAAGTTCAACGTAAAGGCCAATGGGCAGCAGGTTCTTACCGATTACAACATTTACGCCTCTGCTGGTATAGGCGATAAGGTCATCGCCGTCGGCCCGCGCGTCAGCGTTCAGAATGGAACATTGACCCTGGTGTTTACCGGCACGGTGAATAAGGCGTCCGTGGCGACCATCGTCCTGGCGCCGGTCGTTCTGCCCACTCTCGATACTCCTCCGCCCGGCTACGCGGCTGGCTCGATTCCCACGGACGACGCCTCATCGTTCTCGGTGGTGCTGCCCTCGCTTGTGGCGGAGAACCATCCGGGCGCGGACATCGGCGCTTACAATCCCGTCGGCCCCAGCGTCTCCTACGAGCGCAGCTATCGCAGTAACTTGACCACCGCCGGCTACTCGTCTCCGGGCATGGGCCTGGGCTGGACGGATAACTACGACATCACCATCACCAGCGCCAACGCCACGACCTGGAGCACGCCGCTCACGTTAAAATATGGAAATGGCGCGGTGGAAACATTCACACCCATAAATGTGGTCACGGGTACGGAAACAACCGTGCCGTTCAACCACCCCGCCGGTGCGCCTTACATTGTCAGCGGAGATCCATTGGCAGGAGCCCCAGGCCAGTGGGAATCGCTGACGCTGACGTTCAAGGATCACTCCCAGATGACGTTCACGCCCGCCGATCCGGCGGGGACGAACGTCAAGTACGTGTACACCAAGCTGACCAATCTGGTCGGACGCTATATCACGATCAACCGGGATACCATTGCGAACAACAATCGCGTGACAACGGTGCAGAACGACCTCGCGGCGACGCTGCTGACGTTCAGCTATGATCCGAACTATGGGCGAATGACGTCCGTGGTGGAATCGAACAGCATCGGCGACCGTAAGGTTTCCTACGCCTACTACGCCAACTCCCTTCTGAGCAACGTATCGCAGATTGCCCTGGCGACCGCCACCGGGGTCGCGGACCAGTGGCGTTACGCGCCCCAATTCGTCAACGGCAAGAACTATCTGGCCAGCGTCGACTATCCCAATCCGGCGAACCCGGCCAATTACGCCCGCAACAAGCTGTTCTACGACCAGAACGGCTTCGTCGCGCTGTCCACGGACGCGTCGGGCCGGCAGACCTCCTACCAGCCCAGCCCCAACACCAACCTGACTCTGCTCAACGACTACAACGCCACCGGCACGCTGGCGATGTCGCACAAGCAGAACTACATCCCCACGACCACTGGCGGCGGCAAGAACGTGAATGCGGGCTTCCAGGACGGGAAGGGGTTTGTGGAGACGATGTCCTACGCGGACACCCTCAACCCGTGGATGCCGACGCTGGACATTAGCCGCAAGAACGAGCACACCGACATCACCTATGACGACGCCTCCGGCGTCAGTTATGGCAGCCCGGCGACGGTGACGGATGCGCGCGGCACGGTGACCACGAATGTCTACGACCGCTCCGTCTTTGCGCTGGGCCAGCTGATGAGCTCGGAAACGCACAACGGAACGACCAGCCTGGGGACGACCTCGTATACCTATTACGGCCCTGCCGATGGGGTGATCAACGGTCTGGTTCACACCATCACCGCGCCGGCCCCCGGATCGGTGGGCGGAGCGGGCGCGACGGTGACGACAACCTTCAGCTACGACACGCTGGGCAACGTCACGCAGGTGACCGCGCCCGGCCCCAACGGCCTGACCACCACGACCTACGACTATGTCAACGGCTACGGCGGCGTCACGCAGACCGAGGCGCTGGGCAAGCCGATGACCGTCACCGTCTCCGGGCCGGGCGCAACGACCACCAGCACGTATTTCGAATATGATGGCCGAGGAAATCTCATCGCCCAGACCGATGCGCTGGGCATCCGTACGGACTACAGCTACACGATCGCGGACGCGCCGTACGTGACGGTGCTCCCGCCGACCACGGGAACCACGCGCGCCTACACCCGCACGGACTACCAGTACCCCGGCGGCCCCGTCTCCCGCACCGGCCTGTACCCGGAGGCGGCTCCGGCCAGCATCCCGGTGATCGGCGCAACGCCGTTCCGGTACACGGACACCACGTACACCGTGGACGGGGAAGTGGCCACGGTCACGGGCAGCGTGGAGCCGGTGACGTACACCTACGATGGCCTCTCCCGCGTGTCCACCCTCAAGGACGGCAAGAACAACATCACCAGCTATGTCTATGACGCGGCGGGCAACCTCTCCCAGATCAAATACCCGAATGCCGGCAGCGTCTTCGACACGCTGACGTTCGCCTACGACAGCGACCAGAACCTGACGAGCCGCACGGACGGGCGCGGGTTCGTGACGACTTACAACCGCTCCTCGGTGGACAGCCGGGTAGACTCGGTGACGTACTCCTCGGACGCCACGCTCAACGTGGCCTACTCCTACGACGTACTTTCGCGGATGACGGGCCTGTCCAACACGGCGGCGACACACGCCTACACCCTGGACAACCTGGGCCTGCCGCTGACGCACACGACGAGCTTCACGGGCGGTCCGCAGAACCAGACCCTGACCTACGCCTACAATCCCGACGGCAGCCGCCAATCGCTGTTGCTGCCCGACGCCACTCAGGTCAACAACCCGCGCACTGTCAACAGCGGCCAATTCACCTATGGTTACGACGGCATCGGCCGGCTGACGGGCGTCGCGCCGCCCTGGATTGTTGGCACCACGGTCTCAGGCTTTCCGTATCCCAACGAGCAATTCTCGTACGGCTACCAGGCCAATGGCCGAATGACGACGTCGGGAGACACGCAATACCTCACGACCCGCACGTTCAACCCGCGCGGCTTCCTCACGGGAGTTTCGACAGACGTAATCGGGCGGTTCCACGGGGCCGCGCCGACGGTGGCGACCTACGCGATGAACGGGGCAAACTCGTACGACGTGGCGGGGAATCGTCTCTCCGAAGTGGCTGTGCTTCAGCCGTTGCAGTATACGAACAGCGGCGGAGTGGGGAATGACTTCAGCCACATGCGTTCGTTCACCTACGATAATCGCGACCATCTGACGGGCGAGTCTCTCGTTCCTTCTGGGAGCGGTGAGAACATCCCAGGCAACAACTTCACGCAGTATTTCGACTACGACGCGGTGGGCAACACCACCAACTTCCGTGGCGCCTCTCCGGGCCTGTCCGCCAACACGTTCAACATCGACAACCAGATCGGCAACACGGGCTTTGGTTTCGACGGCAACGGTAACGCGACCACGCACTTCTCGACCGCCTACACCTTCGACGGCGAGAACCGCCTGACGGGGATCGCCAGCCCTGGCTTCTCGGCCACCTACGGCC
>NZ_JBDSQY010000207.1:0-5709 GCF_039929585.1 Capsulimonas sp. | reverse complement strand
TTCTCGACCCGCACCGTCGTCCCGTGCGGATCGGTTGTGGTGAAGTCGACTTTATCGGACAATCCATCCAGCAGGGATAAGCCCCACCCGCCCAGTCGCTCACCTCCGTACCCGTCGTCGCGCATCGAGCCAACATGCCGCACGGCGTTCTGGTCGAAGCCAGCGCCGGTGTCCGTCACCGTAATGACGACCCTGGGCTTGTAGTATTCCAGAGTCACCACGAACTTAGCCACGTTTGACTGTGCGTGGCGAATGACATTCGAACACAGCTCTGCGACAATCGTTTCCACGTCATCAATCACGTGTCGCATCACGCACATGTCTTCGAGCAGGCATCGGCTGAGCAAACGCGTCGTGCGAATATAATGCCCATCTTCCGGCAATTCCAGCGAGAGACGCAATATCAAGGGAAGCCCCATTTCTCAATCAGCCACCGTGACAAGAACCAAAACAAAATCCAAAATCGAACTGATTACTTTCTTATACCAACAATCTCGGATTCTCCCCCAACTAAAACATGAGCCGTTCGGCAAACGCGCGCGGCGTTCGCGGCGGCTTGCCGGATTCTCCCAAACTCAGTATAATCCCATCACGTATTCACCGCCGAATGAACGGAACCATCCACCATGTCAATCCAATACCTGACGAACGCCGTGATCAGCGCTCAAGATTTGGCCGCTCTCTTTGACAGATCGGGGATCCGAAGGCCAACTGGCGACTTACCTCGCATCCAGCACATGATCGACCATGCGAATCTGACGGTCACGGCGTGGGACGGAGAAAAATTAGTCGGCGTCGCGCGCTCGCTGACGGACTTCGTCTGGTGCTGCTATCTCTCGGACCTGGCGGTCGACCGCGACTACCAGCGCCAGGGCGTCGGCAGCGCGCTGGTAGAGGAAACTCGGGAAGTGATCGGGGAGCAAGCGACGCTCGTTCTGCTGTCCGCTCCTGAGGCGATGGAGTATTATCCCAGGATCGGCCTGGAGCCGGTCGAATCCGGCTGGATGATCAAGCGAACGGCGTAGTAGATGGATAAAAAACAACAGCGCTCGGCTGCACCTGCGGCCGGGCTCTCGTTTCACTTTCTCCCTGCGGCATGCCGGGCGACATATTCTATTTCGTAGAGACGATTTCGCATCGTGTCCAGCGCCCATTCATGTGCGGTAAAACCAGGATCGTGCTCGCGCAGGAAGTCACACCAAACCAGCAGGCGAATGAGTTCACGCGCGTTGATGAAGCGCACTTCGCATAATCCAATATAGCCCTCGTCGATAAGGTCGCCGAAATGGAAGCGCGCCATCGTCCATATCCGCTTGTTCAAATCAAAGACGACGGGGCAGCCCCCGTCGCGATCCCAAATCAGCTCCGCCGGCCCTTCGCGCCGCGATGGAATTTCGGCGATCCGATCGCTGACATACTCCAGCATGAGCGGCAGCGCGTCTTTCAGACCGTTCCACGTCACCTGTCCGTAGCTCTGAACCCACATTTCCTCATGACCGAATGCGTAAACGATTTCTACACCCAAACAATTGCCCCCCGGCATAATGACGCCGCCCGCTGCATACTCAGTTCATCCGTGTTGTAAGAAACGCGACCGCCGCCTTGCCTCGGATGACCACATATCATGTTCATCATCCACGATCGATTAGTTGTGTTTGGCTTTAAGACGCTTTTCCTCCAGCGCCTCCTTTTTCATATCGGCTTCTAATTTGTCTTCGAATTCTTCCGTGTCCGCTCTTGGACCATTTTGAGCAAGTTGGTATTGCGCTTGCGTTCCAATGAACACGTCTTCCACAGACGACACGCCATCATCACCGCCGCCGTCGTACCCGCTCTTCATTGCCCATACCATTTGCTGGGGACCTTGCTCGGCAATTAAAACTGGACCCTGCGGAGTGTTGTAGTAGTAACGGTCTTCCGCCCAGCCCCTCAGGGCTAGCGAAGATGTCTTTACGTAGTTGAACGTTATTCCAGAACGCACCCGCCCACCTGGCTTAACACTGATCACACGAAAGCCATTCACCACGGGAATCGCGGGCTTATTTTTCATCCCATACTGAACCACGATCCATCCCGTATAGCCTTGCGGAATAAGATATTTGTCTGGTATTCGATCATCGGAGCCACACCCCGATAGCAGCGTCAGTATCAGCGATATGCCTGCACTCAATATTCCTCGAACTTTGATTGAGTCATTTAACAAATTATTCTTCATAAAGGCGGCTTAAACTCCAGCAGGCAAACAGAATAATCGCGTCGAATAAATTATAATATGCGAAGCGATTGGCAAAATATACTCTCACGAAATTTCACCTCTGATACATCGAAGGGCGGTCCCGCAGGCTTACGCGAAATTGTTCTTTTGAGTTTACTCATATCAAAACCTCAGGGTGCTTCAATGAGACAAGCGGCTTAGACATCCGGAACGCCACCAGCCGCCGCCAGCGCGGCAATTCGTCCCGCAGACGCGCCATCATCTCGGCATCCATGGGCGCCCCTTGAATATTAGTCCAGCCCTCGTCGCTGGCCGTGACAACATCCTGAGCGAAAGCAGCCATCGCAACTTCGGGGCGGCAGCAGTTGACGCCCAGTTCGGGAAACTGGACGACATCGAGAAATACGGAACGCTCGCTTTGGTGGCGCCCAAGCGTCAGCCAGTCATCTTCCGCAGCGATGATCCGCCACCCATCCCGTCGGCAGGTTACGACTTGATTCTCAGTGAGAAGCAAGACGCCCTCCAATAGATACTTAGTCAGCAGGGCCTCTGTCGGCGGATTGTCGCCCACAAACATCTTGGGATTGCTGCGAATGAATTCGAGAGCTTCCTCTTGTCTTTGTGTTCTCATGAATGAGTGAATTTCTCTACAGGCGCTGCGATTTTGCAGCAACCGGGTGCAAGTTTGCCTTTACGCCCGCAAAGCAGTTGAACACGGCTGAAGCCGAAACGTGATCAGGAGGCGCGGAGACGGCCGGTCAAAAGAATTGGCCAGCATGGATTTGTCTTGGATTACTTCTATTTTAAAAAAACAATGCTTGCCTGCTTCGAATAATAGTAAAATATAATTTAATATTAGTCTTTACTCATTATACTGCTTCCCTGCTAATTCTTGCTGAGCGATATCGAAAGAAAGCAAGAAATATAAGACCGCCTGCTACGACAATTAAGTGAATTGTCGTACAAATTATTCTGAAATTATTTTTCATAAATATTGACAGAGCCAATTAAGTATGATAAAGTTCAGTAGTGCTGGTTGACGATTTGCGCGGCTGTTGGACTTCTCCACTCCCTGTGGGATTACTGACTTCGTTGTGCGCATATCATCTCCCTGCGCTTGCCTTAAGCAGCCATTCAGTTTCCTGTTGTCTGCTCGTTGTTGGGCGGCTCTCACCCTATTTCACGCAGGACGCATCACAACTCGTTTTGGAGGATATTCTCTCGAATGACACACTTTCTCCAAGCTACGTCACTGCCGGTCAATGTCCAGACTCTCCGCAGCTGTGTTTTCAAATTAGATTTCGATAATAGCAAAACAGCCTAAGTGTTTTTCTATTAAGCCGCGCTTCACCAAGCAAACTCATGATAAATTCCATGGCGTCACTGTTGTTGTCGGAAGTCCGTATGTTCTCTTTCGGGTTCCCAAGACAAAGGAAAGGACTTCAGCACAGTACGATGAAACAATCACTAATCCTGGCGCAGCGGCCGGCGACGCCAGACGACGAAGCCTTTCTTTTCGAAGTCTACGCCAGTACCCGCGCCAACGAGATGTCGGCGGTCACATGGGACGCCGAACAAAAGGTCGATTTCCTGCACACGGAGTTTCTGGAGCAGAACACATTTTTTCAAGCACGGTTCCCAGACGGTCAGTATGATGTGCTGATGCAGGACGGCGTTCGGGCCGGGCGCTTATATGTGGATTATCGTGAAGATGAGCTATGGATCCTCGATATTTCACTGCTGCCCAAATACTGCGGGAAAGGGATCGGCTCGCGCGTGATCGGCGCCCTCATGCGCCATGCGCGGGAGGAAGATCTGGTGATCCGTCTGCATGTGGAGCATTTCAATCGCGCCTACCATTTATGGCGGCGTCTGGGCTTTTCGCAAATACAAAACGACGGAATGTACCTTCTGATGGAGTGGAACCCGAACAATGTCTATGCGTAATTCCGCACGCTCTCCCGAGTTCGAAGTGAAACCGGTTACGCCTTCCCCATGTCCGCCGGCGCGCGCCCGGCGAACCAAGGGCGGCGCGGCGAGCGGAGGCTTCGATATCAAAAGGTTGTCATTCACCTTCGCGATCCGCACTCCCACGGCCAGCAGCCAAAGCGTGGACACGTGGGAAGACACGCCGGTTGAGATAACCCTCACCGGCGACGATCCGAGAAATCCAGATAAATCCATCATTTACGCCGTTCGCTTCCATCCGTCGCACGGCGCGCTCACGGGAAACGCCCCCAATCTGACATACACCCCGAACCCGGGTTACTATGGCGACGACAGCTTCACGTTTTCCGTCCATAACCGCAGACTATCCAGCGCGCCGGCGAAGGTGAGGATCTCCGTCGCCCAGGCGCCCGCCGCCAATATCACGCCGCGGATCAAAGTGGCGCAGGGTGGATACGTGTATTTTCGCGCCAACGGCTGCTATCGTCAGCCAATCACTCTGACCTGCTGCGGCGCAGCCATCCGCAGCCCGCTCTCGCTGGTGCTGGACAATCTGAGCGGCGCGACGCTCACCAACGCCACCGGAACCACAGATTCGGCTTCCCCGGCAGGCAGCCCGTACATCAGCACCTCGGGCCTGGGCGCGGGCGCAAGCATGACGATTGTGCTCGAATTCAACAAGCAGCCGTCTAGCTACGTGACGCGTATTCTAGCGGGCGTGGGCGCACGGTAGGAAATTTCTCACCGACCATATTTCTGTCCGACAGGCAAAATCAGGTGGAGGAAAACGAGGAGCATATGAAAAACCGATCTATCAAAAACAGCAGCCTGCTCCCCATTACGGTCTGCGAGCGAGCGGCCGGCGATGCGGCTCCGTCCGCCACCTACCATGTCTCCATCGGCGCCGGCGCGCTAAGCGGCCTGGGGACGTATTATGTCGAGATTACGCTCACCGATGGCTCGGGGCGCGGCAACGGCGGCAGCTTCGCAAGTATCTCTCATTTCTCTCTGCACGGCGGCGCGCTCGGCGCGGTCATGGCGCCGACGATGGGCGATGTCACCGGCGCCCTGGGCTTCGAAGACACGCTAGTCCTCTCAAGCGCCAACGCGGGCGCCAGCGGCCTGGCGGACTTCGTCCAGGCGTTCACGGTTCATAAAGCAAATGCAACGATCGCCTTCCACTTGATGCTCACCAGCACGGGAATTGAGGACATCACGCCAGACGCCTTCTCCTTCCAGCTGCTGGACGCAGAATTTACCCCGATCGCCACGACCGGCGCCGTAGGGACGGAAATGATCGGCGCCGACTTCAACAGTCTGCCCCTCACCGTGAGCGGTTACCAAAGCAGCGGCGCGTTCCGGCCATCGATCGTCGCGACCATCACCCCGGTCTCCAGCGACTCCCGGCCTGTCGCGCCGATTGGGATCGGCTCCCTCAGCCTCAGCGCCCTCCTGCTGCGCGGAAGCCTCCGCTCCCGCCTGCGCCGCGCCCGCCGCATCCGCATGGGGTAATCCGATCTCCCCCACGGAAACCGCCGTCTTTTCCC
>NZ_JBDSQY010000206.1:0-22047 GCF_039929585.1 Capsulimonas sp. | reverse complement strand
CCAGAATTGGGAGAGGGGGCCGGGGGGTGAGGGCCTCATCCCGCAAACTCATACAGCGCCGCCGGCCGGTGCGCACCGCGTACTTCTTCCGTCGTCTGGGCTAAAATTCCTAGTGACAAAATCCACTTACGGAAGTTACGCTTGTCCAAGTCGCGGCCGAGCAATGTCTCGTAGACTTCCTGAAGCTGGGTGAGGGTGAAACGGGCGGGCAGGAGGCCGCGCGCGACGTAGCCGGCTTCAACTTTAGCGCGCAGGGCCTTATGGGCTTCTTCGAGGATTTGGATGTGGTCGAAGGCAAGCGGGAGCGGAAGGTCGTCGATTGGGTACCAGCGGGCGTCGGCGGCGTCGGTCGAGGCGCGCAGGATCACTCGGTCACTGGGGATAAGCGCGGTGTAGGCGATGGTGATGACGCGGGTGCGCGGATCGCGGCCGGGATCGCCGAAGGCGCGGAGCTGTTCCAGCGCAGTATCGGTCACGCCGGTTTCTTCCTGCAATTCGCGCAGGGCCGCCTCTTCCAGGGTTTCATCCATGCGGACGAATCCGCCGGGGATCGCCCACTGTCCCTCGAACGGCCAAGCCTTACGCTGGATCAAAAGCACTTGAAGCGTGCGATGGCGCAGAGTAAAGATGACGATGTCGGCGGTAACGGAGGGACGCTCGAACTGGGTGACGTCATAGGCGAGTGCGGGATCGGTCATGGTGTTCTCCAGACACGATCTTAACTGAATTGACGGAAAATGTCAAGGCGCCGCCACACGCGGCCAGCCGTCGCTGTCCCACGTAAGCTTGTCCAGGTTGACCGTCGTGGCGCCGGATTTGTCTTTGGCCCACTCGTAATGCGTCGTCAGCCAGTCGCCGTCCTTATCGAAGAGAACTCCCACGTGGCCGGGGCCGACTTCGGTTCCATCGGCTTTGTGGTTCGGCAGGAACTCGGTCCCGCCCGAGTCCTTGAGATCCTTGCCGTCCTTATCCAAATAAGGCCCCGCAATATTCTTGGAGCGCCCCATACGGATATAATAGGTGCTCTTTTCGCCCACGCAGCACGAACCCCAGTTGATGAACAAGTAGTACCAGCCGTTGTGCGGAATGATCGCCGAGGCCTCGATATCGTTGATCGAGGATGTGGGATGCGATGCAATCTTGATCAGGGCGTTATCGCCAACGGGGGGCTTGCCCGTCTCCGGATCGATCTTGACCAGATAGATGCCGCTGAAGTACGAGCCGAAGGACATCCACGGCTGGCCTTTCATATCGGTGAAGATACAGGGATCGATGGTGTTGAACCCTTCAGGCGTCGGAGACTGGATGACGACGCCGCGATCCACCCAGTCGCGGGGGTTGAGCGTTCTGTTGGTGGCGACCCCGATGGCGGATGTCCCGCTGCCGAACGACGAGTACGAATAGTAAAGATAGTAATAGCCGCCGAAGTAGTGGATGTCTGGAGCCCAGGCGTTGTTGTGCTTGTTCGCCGAGACCGCCTGCGCAATCCATGCCGGACGGACGGCGAACACCGGGCCTCGATCGGTCCAGTGCAGGCGGTCCGTGGACGAGAACTGCCGGACGCCGCGCCCGGTGCCGTAGAGCCAGTACGTTCCATCGCGCTTGACCATCGTGGAGGGATCGCGCACGAGGCAGTCGGTTTCGGCGGCGCGCAGTGCGTACGGAGCAAGCAAGGTCGCGATCGAAGCGATCAGCAGCGAGCACGTTGCGCGGCGGCTATGACGCGCGCCGAAGGACAGCGGACGGAACATGGATGGATCTCCTGTCAAATGCGGCAAATTGGCCTATCAAGCAGAGGCGGGACGAACAATCGCGTCGGACATGCGGGCGACGCGGGCCATTTCGCGGACATCGTGCACACGAACGATATCGGCGCCGGCGGCGATGCTGAGAGCGACGGTCGCCGCCGTGCCCTCACGCCGGTCCATCGGATCTTCCGTCCCGAGCACGGCGCCGATGAAGCGCTTGCGTGAGGCGCCGACCACGAGAGGACAGCCGATCAATTGCAGCTCACGCAGACGACGCAAAATCTCTAAGTTCTGTTCGACATTCTTGCCAAATCCCAGGCCGGGATCGATCAGAAGCTGCTCGTGTGAAACGCCCACGGCGCGCACGGCGGCAATACGATCGAAGAAATAAGCGGCGAGATCGGCGATCACATCCCCGTACTGCGCATGGGCCAGCTCGCGCGGCTTGCCGGGCAGGTGCATCAAGATCGCGGGAACGCCGCGCGCCGCAACAAGCGGCGCCATCGCCGGATCGTAGGACAAGGCGCTGATATCGTTGACGATCGAGGCCCCGGCGTCCAGAGTGGCTTCGGCCACGGCGGCTTTGTATGTGTCGACCGAAATGGGAACGCTGGGAAATTCGGTCGCGATTTGTGTGATCGCGGGAAGGATGCGACGCAGTTCTTCCTCGGGACTGAGAGGGCTGGAATCGCGGAAGGTGGCGGGACGGGTGCTTTCGCCGCCGATGTCGAGGAGATCGGCGCCATCCTCGATCATTTGCCGCGCGTGGGCGACGGCGACGGCAGGATCAAGATACTGGCCGCCATCGGAAAATGAGTCCGGGGTGACGTTGAGCACGCCCATCACGAGCGTTCGTGTCCCGAGGCCGATCTCGCGCAGGCGATTCAATTATAATAGCGGGCGCCGCCCCAGTTGGAGGCGTCGGCCTGCCCCTGCGGGACTTCGGAAAAGTGCTCCTGGGTCAAATGGCGGATGCGGGTCAGGCCCTCGTCACTCAGCGCGTAGCCGCGCTCGGCCACGGCGTCGTCGGCGTTCGTGCGCAGCTGGTGCTGGAAGTGCCAATCTTCGCTGGCGAGCAGCAGGATCTGGCGCATCTGGAACTCGTCCAGCGCATCCAGAGCCTCCTCGGCCTCTTCGTAAAGATCGGTATTTTCTTCAGCCAGGTCGCGGGCTCGGGAGAACTCACGGACGGCGCCGGGGACATTCCCCTGCTGCTGGAAAAGCAGCGCGCGCTTGTAGTGATGGCTGGGGCTGTACGGATCGAGGCGAACCATCTCCGCCGTCACATGCAGCGCCTTTTCAATCTGTCCGACCTGAAGGTACGCAATGCTCAGCACGTCGCGCGCGAAGATACTGCGCGGGAGCATCGACAGCAGGACTTTCGCTTCGGCGATCACTTCGGGGAAGCGGCCGGTCTCCAGGAGGGTGTCGATCAGGGCTTCGCGAGAATCGCGGTGGTTGGGATTAAGAAAGCTGGCTTTGCGAAATGCGGTAAGAGCGGCGTCAATTCGGCGTGCTTCACGGAATAAGATGCCCAGCTTGAGCATCGCGACGGCGTTTTCTGGCTGGAGGTTGACTACTTCGGCCTGACAGGCAATGGCTTCGTCGACACGTCCTTCACTGGCGAGCGTCTCGGCGCGCTTGGCGAGACGCCGGGCGCGGGCCTGCATTCGCCGGCTTTCGCCTGCCGATGCATCCTCAAAGACGGTAGTATTCATCAATCAAATGTCCTCTGTCATCCATCCCAAAATATTGAAACAGCGCATTAAATACTAGAATACCCGTTTTTATGCGAACTCCACACGTCTGCACGCGAAACCATCGCGATTAGATCATGGGGAGAACGGGGCCGCTGGGAATATGATCCCGCGTCGGAACGGTGCAGTCGGCGAGAACGCCGCTGGAGGCGCAGTCCTCGCAGCCTCCCTCGCTATGGTCCACGCACCCCGGCACTTCGCCGATGTCCTTGAACCGCACTTCCACGAACTTCAGCGTTTCCAGCTGAACGGTAATCATCTGCTGGATGACGTTGACTTCCTCGACCTTGGCGCGGCCCATCGGCGTCATTACGACCATACCAGCCGCCGGCAATTTCGGCGCTCCGGATTCGGGCATATTGTGCTCGTAGCGCAGGCAGCACATCAGTTTGCCGCAGAGCCCCGTGAACTTGGCGGGGTTGAGCGAAAGGTTCTGGGTTTTCGCCATCTTCATGGAGACAGGCTCGAACTCACGCAGGAAAGTCGAGCAGCAGGTCGGGCGTCCGCAAGGCCCAATCCCAGTGACGATCTTTGCATGGTCGCGCGGGCCGACCTGATGCATCTGCACCCGTGTGTGCAGCACGGCGGCGATCTCGCGGACCAGCTCGCGGAAGTCGATCCGGCCCTCGGCGGTGAAGTGGAAGGTGACCTGAGCGCCGTCGAACGCCCACTCACATTCGATCAGCTTCATCGGCAGCTTCAGCAGCGCGATCTTTTGCTTGCAGACGACAAACGCTTCGGCCTGACGGCGCGCGTTGCGCTCGCGGCGCTCGAAGTCATCGGCGCGCGCCACACGCATGATCTTCATCAGCGGCGGAGGGGCCTCACTGTCGGGGATCATGCGCTCGGTCATCATCACGAAGCCGAACTCCAGGCCGTGTTCGGTTTCCAGGATAACGGCGTCGTTTTCCTCCAGCTTAAAGGCGCCGGGCTCGCAATAGAAAATTTTACCGATGGGCTTAAACGCCACTCCCACAACGATGGGCATAACAGAACCTTACTCACGGATCAGCCGTGGCGATCGGGGAATCGCGCGGATCAGCGGTCATTGCCGCCGCGCAGCCGATGCAATAGCTTTACCCAAAAACCTTGCGACGACGAACCGGGCGTCTCCTCATGGAGCGCACGCGAGGACGGCCTCGCTTCGTTCATCTGAGACAGCACACGCTCACGGGATGCGCGCTCAGCGTGCTCGGGCGCTTCCGGCGAGTCGAGGGCCGCCTGCGCCAGGCGCACGGATCCCGCAAGCGCCTGAGTCTCCGGGTCGGATGGCGCGGGGGCGAGATCACCCTGCGCCATGCGGTCGTCAATGTGTTTCGCCAGTGCTTCTTCCGACATGATGCTTTACCCCTGGGGAGCGCAGCGCTTGCTCGCGCCCCATTTCCAGCCGCTCCACGCTGTCCAAACGGCGGCTAATCTCCACGCGCAGCGCGACCACGGCGCGGTGCAGCAGGGACTTCACCGCCGATTCGGACCGCTGCATCAGCGGCGCGATCTCCTTCAGCGAAAGATCTCCCAAAAATCGGAAGACGAGCACCTCGCTCTGATCCTCCGGAAGCGTAGCGATCGCCGCGCGGACCAGATCCTGGACTTCATTCCGCTCCACGATCTCCTGCGGCGACAGGCTCGCTTCGCCGCGCGCCGGCATTCGGTCCGCCAGCAGATCCCGCATCCCTTCCACCAGCGGCGCGTCCAGAGACACGGTTCCCGAAGGCGGGCGCTGACGGCTGGAGTCCACGATCAAATTCGTGGCGATCCGATGCAGCCAAGGATAGAGAGATGCGTCCACCGGCATTCCCTCTTTGAATTGGAAGCGGGGCAGCGAGGACAGCGCGCGCAGAAAGGTTTCGGAAGCGACATCTTCGGCGTCGCTGGCGTTGTTGGTTTTGAGGTAGGCAAGCCGATATATTCGGCCGTAGTAGCGGCTGTGCAGAGCGGCGAATGCATCGCCGGAACCCCGCTTGGCGGCCTCTACCAGCGCCCGATCGCTCTCCCCCGCCCCGGCGGATTCCCCGGGCGGCAACGCCATGATCAGACAAAGAAACATGAACTTCCCCACAGCAATATACCATAGGGGATGTGGGAATTACAAGGCGGGATTGGGGTTGGGGACAAAGGTAAGCAGCACACGCGCCACGCGCGCGGTCAGGCATGTCGTAATCTCGTGCGGCGTCGCGCCGATGGTCTCCGCCATCGCGCCGGCGGCGAGGGCTTCGTCGCCGTCAATACCGACAATCGTCGCCACATCGCCGGCTCGCACTCCGGGGATCTCCGAAACATCCACAACCATTTGATCCATACAGACCCGGCCGCGGATCGGCGCGCGGCGGCCGTGCAGCAGAACGTATCCGCCGCCGGTAAAACGCCGGGAGAAACCGTCGCCGTAACCGATCGCGACGGTGGCGTAGACGCCGCCGTCCGGGGGAACAGTGTAAGTCTTACCGTAGGAAATGGTGTCGCCGGCGCGAAGGCGATGAACGAGCGTAACACGCGTCTTGAGGGACAGCACCGGGCGCCATGTCAAAGGCGTCTGCGCCCAGACGCCCGGCGCGGGCTCCACGCCATAGAGCAGCAGCCCAGGGCGCACCATCTGATAGGCGCCTGCGCCGCCAAGCAGCAGCGCCGCCGGAGAATTGCTGGCGTGAACCGTGAGCCCTTGCGCCGCCTCGCCGAGGCCATCGAGTGCGGACTGGAAAAGCGCCAACTGCGCGCGGGCGTCCTCCGGGTCTTCGTCAGCGCTGGCGAAGTGGGTGGCGACGCCGGTCACTTTCACGTTCGACAATCGGTTCAGTGCCGCCAGGGCGCTCGCGGATTGATCCGGCGCGAAGCCCGCGCGGCCCATGCCCGTGTCGATGTCAAGGTGGACTTCGGCGATCAGGTTCATCGATGACGCCGTTTGAGACAGAGCGGCGGCCATCACATGGCTGCTGACCACCGTGATGAGACCATGGGTCACGATCGTTTCGGCTTCATATGGGGTGACGGGGCTGAGCAGATAAACGCTGGCGTCGGGGCCGGCAATACGCCGGGCGACGACGCCTTCTTCGACGGTGGCCACGCCGAAATCGCGAACGCCGAGCTTACAGCACTCGCGGACGATGATTTCCAGTCCGTGACCGTAGGCGTCGGCTTTGACGATCGCCATCACCCGGGCGCCGTATGTGTCGGTATAGAGCGTTTTGAGGTTCGCGAGGTTATGGGCGAGCGCATCGGCGTCGATCTCGGCCCAGGTACGGGGGTGTGGCGAAAGCAGCATGACGATTATCTCGAAAAAAAGAAGCCGCGCGCATCTCCCATGACGCGCGCGGCGGTGTTGCCGGTAGTGGCGTTATTTGAGCGCCAGCACTGAGGGATTTTGCGGTGAAACGCTGCTCCCCGTGCGGCGATACGGCGGAGGAACAAGTTGATCCAAAGCCCGCTCGTAGCGATCCTTGCGGCCGTAGACCACGATCATATTCGTCAGCTTTCGGCCAGGCCGGGCCAGCGTCGTGCCGTTGTAATAAAAGCCGGTGCTGGTGCCTGCGTCCAGGTTCATAGCCTCGACACAGCCCAGACCGCGCATCACGCGAGCGAGGCGGCCGAGATAGATCGCGTCGCGGGTCATCGCAAAGACAAGCTTGTTACTGGAAGTAATCCCGACTGCGATGCGCGAATTGGGCGCAAGCATGCTCTTGTCTCGGAAGCGCTCGGAATGTGGATCAAGTACGATCCGGCCTTTTTGCAGCAGGCGCGGACCGCAGGCGCAGACAAAATCGTAGTCGCTCCAGTCGTGATGGCGTCCCCACTGGCAGCTCACCATGTCCGCTTTGTTGCCGGGCGTCACGCACAGCGCCGTTCCCATGCCGCCGAAGTGCACCAGACTGCCGCCGATGACGATATCGCCGACCGGCCGAAGGTTGTCCAGCGAGAAGAACGTGCCGGTGACGGCGACATTCGGGTTCGCCCGATCGATCATCTGCCGGAACGGCTCCGAGGTTCCGTTGCCATTACGCGCCATCACCGCCGAGACTTTGACATTGGGATCGTTCAGATCGACCGTGATGACCTTGACGGGGACTTTGGCGACATTGGTCTGCCAGAAACGAATGCTGCGGCCGCCGGTATCGTCGCCGTGCGTCGCGACATAGTGCGATCGCTTGGCGGCGACGCGGGCGTTGTGCGCGGCGAGCCGCGACTGGTGCAGCGCCTGAGCACGGATCAAACGAGCATTGTGGGCAGCCATCTTCTTGGCGTAGGCCGCCTGACGGATCGCAAGCTTGCGCTGCGCCTCCGCCTGTCGAAGCGCCTGCTTGCGATTGACTTCCGCTCGCTGATCTGCCTGCTTGCGATTAACTTCCGCATGCTGAAGCGCCAGCTTGCGATTGCGCTCGACCTGCTGGGCGGCGAGACGGCGATCATGCGCCGAAGCGGCCTTCGTCGTCTGACGGTCACGCGCGGTGTTCTCATACGCGGCCAGCGTGATCCGCGCCTTGCGCTCATGTGTCGCCTGCTCCGCCGCCTGACGACGCGCCCGCAGATCCTGCTGGGCCACCCATTTCTGATGCTGCGCGGCGAGCGTCGCCGCCTGACGGCGCGCCTTCAGATTCTTGGAGATGGAATCAGAATGATCCATCGCCGCCTGCTTCGCGGCCAGTCGGCGGTCGTGCGCGGACTTGGCGGCGCGCGCTTCGCGGGTAAGGCCCTTCTTGGCGGCCGCGGTTTTATGGGAGGCTTTCTTTTGAGAGGCCGCAAGCAGCGCGACGCGCTTGTTGTGCTTGGCGAGCGCAGTCCTGCGCTCTTCGTTGTCAGTCTTCAGCTGCGCCAGGCGGTTGTTGTGCTGCCGCAGCGCGCGGCGTTCCTTGGGGCTAAGTTCGCGGACCTTCGCGACATGCGCACGCCACGCGGCCTTTTGCTTGGTCGCCAGACGCTTCGCATGCAGGGCGTTTTGTTTGGCGAGAAGCGCATGCTTTTTCTCGCGTGCGGCCTGCTGCTTCGCGGCCAGGCGCTTGGCTAGCGCGTTTTTATGGGAAGCCTGCGCCGGCGATGCCGGGGCGGCTTTATGTTTTGTGTTATGGTGATGCGAATCCGATGCGGACTGGCTCTTGCCGGAAGCGCTGACAGCACAAAGGCTGCTGGCGGCCAAGAGACAGAGAGCAACGGATGCAGCGCGGCGCTGGAACTTCATAGCCGTTTCCTCCCCACCTTCAAAAGCAAACCGTGAGACCACTATTAAATTGATTATCGGCTATTGCAAACAAAAAACGAAGTTCCTAACCCACCGCAAATTCACGGGATGTTTCTGATCGGCTTTGTCTTATTCGGAAACGTGACGCTGCGCCCAGGCGGCGTCCAGCGCGACGCGCAGTTTCGCAGCGGCGTCCGACGGGTCAGCGGCGCCGGTAATGGCGTCGGTGACGGCCACGCCGTCCGCTCCGGCGGCGATACACTCCGCCGCCTGTTCGGGTGTTTGGATACCGCCAAACCCAATCACGCGGATTTGGACGGCGTCTTTGATCTTTCGCAGGACCGCCAGGCCGGATTGGTCCGGGTTCGTCGCCTCGTCCGCCTGGAACACGGGACCGAACTGCACGTAATCGGCGCCGCCGCGCTCGGCGCGCGCGGCTTCCTCGACGGATCGGGCGAAGGCGCCGACCAATTGGACATTATCGCCACGCAAATAGCTGCGTGCGTCCGACGGACGGTACGAATGCTCGCGCAGCATCAGACCGTCCGCGCGGCATTTTTCGGCCAGTTCGATGTCGCCCGTTACAACGAAAAGCGCCTTGCCGGCGGTCATTTCGCGCAGATGGAGGGAGACGGCATAAATCGCCAGGTCGTCCGTTTCGCCGCTTACGGCGCGCAGCTGGACGATGTCGACTCCGCCCTGGATCGCCGCGTCGATAAGGGAGATCGGGCCGGACGCCCCTTCGGAGGATTGCCGATACAGGTTTCGATCTGTCACCAAGGTGAGACTTGGTCCGGTTAAATCAGTCACAATCGGTATTGTACCCACATTCCCGCGGGCGCGGTCAACAAGCAAGGCGGCGTCAGGGGCAAAAAAACGCCTGCCCCTGACGCCGCCTGGAACGTCGTTATGGTTAGAATGAGATTTCGGGCAGCTCCTCGGTGTCGTCGATAAAGACGCGCTTCGCGGCTTCTTCGAACGTCGTCATCCCCGCCATGACCTTCTGTGCGGCGTCTTCACGCATAGACACCATGCCATGCGCCATCGCCGCCTTGCGGATCTTGTTTGAGGGAATGCGCGCAAGGACCATGTTACGGATGTTATCGTCCATACCCATGATCTCCTGAATACTGGCCCGGCCTTTGTATCCCGTGCCTTCACAGACATCGCAGCCGCGGCCGATCACAAATGTGGCGCGCCGTGCTTCCGGTGAATCGGGATGCACGCCGAAGGACTTCATCATCTCGGGATCGGGGGTCGTGGGCATCGCACAGTTGACGCAGACTTTGCGGACGAGGCGCTGGGCCATGACGCCGACTACGGACGAAGCGACCAGGAACGGGTCGACATCCATGTTCAGCAGGCGCGTGACGGCGCCGGAGGCGTCGTTACAGTGCAGCGTGGAGAAGACCATGTGGCCGGTCAGCGCCGCGCGGAACGCGATTTCCGCCGTTTCGGAGTCACGGATCTCACCGACATAGATGATGTCCGGGTCCTGGCGCAAAATGGCGCGCAGCTGCTTCGCCATCGTCAGGCCCGCCTTCTCATGCACGTTGGACTGGCGAATACCGTCCAGATCGTACTCGATCGGGTCCTCCACCGTGATGATGTTGACCTCAGGAGTATGAATGGCCTGAATGGCGCTGTAAAGCGTGGTCGTCTTACCCGAGCCAGTCGGGCCGGTCGCGAGGAAGATGCCGTGCGGCTTGCGGATCAAATTGTTCAGCAGCTTGAGATTGCGTTCGGAAAAGCCCAGCTGATCCAGACCGGGACGGCGCCCGCCTTTGTCCAGAATACGGAGAACGATGGATTCGCCGTACTGGGTCGGCAGGGAAGAAACGCGCATGTCGATCGCGCGGTTATCCAGCGTGACGGCGATGCGTCCGTCCTGAGGCACGCGGCGCTCGGCGATGTTCATATCCGCCATGATCTTGACGCGCGATGTACAAGCCGCCTGGAACTCGCGTCGGATGCTATCCACATGGTGCAGGGTGCCGTCGATGCGATAGCGAATATCGAGCGTATCGCGGCGGGGCTCAAAGTGAATGTCACTCGCGCCCGCCTTGATCGCTTTGGAAAGAATGGTGTTGACCAGCTGAATGACCATCGGCTGATCGACATCAGCTTCCTCCAGACCTTCGGGCTGATTGGTGGTCAGCACGCCGGTGCGCCCGCCGGGGGATTGCCCGCCTTCGCCGGGCTTACGGATGGCGGCGGGCGGCGTGGCGAAACGGGCGGGACTGTTCGCGGCCGACGGAGGCAGCAATGCGGGAACGGCGCTGCGCTGGCCAGGCGGCGCGATCGGCGGCTTGGGCGCGTTGGGGTCGCCGGGATTGGCGGCGCTGCGAATATCAGGAACACCGGAATTTCCGCCCGCCGCAGATCCGGCCGCGGCGCCGACAAGCACGCGGTCCTGATAACTGCGCTCGATCTCCTGGCGAATATGCTCCGCCGTGGCCAGCGCCGGAGCGATCCGGACGCGCTGGCTGACGCCGATCCTGGCGGCGGCCTTCATGACCTCATCGGTCCAGTCGGCGACGGCGAGACGCAGCGTGCCGTCCGACTTGCGTCCGATTGGAAGCAGCTCGTACTGTTTCGCGAACGCCGCATCCACCATCGGCAGCACCGAACGGTCGATTGTGATTTCTTTCAGATTGATGTAGGGAATATCGAGATGCTGAGCGTGGGCGCGCGTTACCTGCTCTTCGCCCATCATTTCGAGACTGACGATCGCGTCGGTCAGCGCCGTCCCGTGCTGACGCTTGTGCGCCTGCGCCGAAACGCGCTGGGCATCGGTCAGGAGCTTCTGCTCCACCAAAAACTGGCCGAAATCCTCGGCTCCCTCAAACTGCGATGTATCTGCCACGTCCGCCATCCTTTATTACTTGCTCCAAGATGGAAAAACGCAATCAACAGGATTGCGTTTCGCTTTACGATCCATTCATTCCTGGGAGCCGTCGCTCTTTAAGTCTATTATAACATTAGTGCGCCGGAGCTCGACTGTCCTTCAATGAAAAGACGCCGGAATTAACGGTCACGGCGTCCGCGCAGGCCGCCGTCATCGTCATCGTCGTCTTCACCGAAGTGTTCATCCTCAATATCGTCCAGGGCGCCGGACGAATCCGTGTAGGACGAAATCTCTTCGCCCCGGAAGACCGTCACCAGGAAGTCCTCACGGTCGAACGACGGCAGGTAGGACGAAACAATGTCCTCGTCGATCTGCGAGAGAAGTTCTTCCTCAGTGTTGACAGGCAGGTCCGCTTCAAGCACGAGCGTCGCATGGATCGTGTCGTGGGCGTAATGCAGGTCTAGCTGGCCGATGCGCCGGTCTTCGTCCCAGATCAGGAAGATTTCCGAGCTTTGCGTGCGAACCAGACGGGAAAGGCGATAGCGGTAAGTGTTTTCCATAGGATAAATAAAAAAGGGGGAGCCATCGTCTGACTCCCCCGCGTAACGGCGTATCGGTTAAGCGGGCTCAGGCCGCAAGTTCGGCAATGGGCGACGCTGTTCAGGTGTGCTGGATGAAGTGTCTCCAGCGGATGGCGGTGGGAAAGTCGGAGCCTTCGGCGGCTTCGACGGCGCGGGAACCTTTGCGCCTTCCATCAGCTCGATGAACTCTTCGCGCTCCAGGGATTCTTTCTCCAGAAGCACACGGACGATCTCGTCCATCTTGACCCGGTTGTCGAACAGGATCGTGCGGGACCGATCGTAGCACTCGTCAATGATTGAGCGCACTTCCTTATCGATCTCCACGGCGATGGTCTCGGAGTAATTGCGCTCCTCGTTCCAGTCACGGCCCAGGAATGGGTTGCCATGCCGGGTACCGAGAACGACCGGTCCGAGACGCTCGCTCATGCCGTATTCGCAGACCATGGCGCGGGCGATGGCCGTGGCGCGCTCGAAGTCGTTCGATGCGCCCGTCGTCACCTCGCCGTAAACGGCTTCTTCGGCGACGCGTCCAGCGAGCAGCGCGCTAATATCGTCGAGGAATTCCTGACGGGTGGTCAGGTACTTGTCCTCAGTCGGATACTGCATCGTGTAGCCCAGGGCCCGACCGCGCGGGAGGATCGAGATCTTGTGGACCGGGTTCGCGTTCGGCAGCAGCTCGCCGACGACCGCGTGGCCGACCTCATGATAAGCGATCCGCTCGCGGATCTGATCGTTCATAATGCGCGACTTGCGCTCGGGACCGGCGACAACGCGATCGACGGACTCGTTGAAGTCCGGGATCTCGATGCGGGTCTTGTCTTTGCGCGCCGCCAGAAGCGCCGCTTCGTTGACTAGGTTCGCCAGGTCCGCGCCGCTGAAGCCCGGGGTGCGGCGAGCGAGCGCATGGGCGCTGACATCTTCCGCAATCGGCTTACCGCGCAGGTGGACTTCCAGGATCGCCTCGCGGCCCTTGGCGTCCGGCGTATCCACCGTCACGTGGCGATCAAAGCGTCCGGGGCGCAGAAGCGCAGGGTCAAGGACATCCGGGCGGTTTGTCGCGGCGATCATGATGACGCCGGAGTTCTGATCGAAGCCGTCCATCTCGACCAGCAGCTGGTTGAGTGTCTGCTCGCGCTCGTCGTGACCGCCGCCCATGCCGGCGCCGCGCTGGCGTCCGACGGCGTCGATCTCGTCAATGAAGATCAGCGACGGGCGATTGGCCTTAGCGGTGTCGAACAGATCGCGGACACGGCTCGCGCCGACGCCGACGAACATCTCGACAAAGTCCGATCCAGAGATATGGAAGAACGGGACGCCCGCCTCGCCGGCAATGGCGCGAGCCAGCATCGTCTTGCCGCATCCGGGAGGTCCGAGGAGCAGAACGCCTTTCGGGATCTTGGCGCCTAGAGCCTGGAACTTCTTCGCGTTCTTCAGGAACTCGACGACTTCCTCCAGCTCCTGCTTGGCTTCCTCGACGCCGGCCACATCGTCAAACGTCACCTTCGGAACACTGTCCGTCAAACGCTTCGCCTTTGAGCGTCCGAACGACATCGCCTGGTTTCCGCCGCTCTGCGCCTGGCGCAGGAAGAAGACCCAGATGAAGACGACCGCAAGCAGCGGGAGCAGTGCGGTGACAAGCATTCCCAGCAGCCCATCCGGGATCGGCGGCTTCGGGTAACTGAAATTGACTTTGTGGGCGCGCAAGGTCGTGTCCAAGTCACGCTGGACCTGCGGGTTATCCGGAAGCTCCACGGTGAAGTCCCCGGAGCGAGGCCCGGTGCTGGCGGCGTAAGAACCCTCGAAGGTATTGTTCTTTTTGATGACGCCCTTGATCACCCAGCCTTGTTCGACATCAGAGACAAACTGGCTGTAAGGGACGACCTTAGGCGAATCGCTGCCCATAAATGGCAATTTATTGCTTTTAGCAAAGTAAATTACCATACACAGGACAAGGATCGGGACGAGGTAGCGTACTATATTTTTCGTGTTCAACAGTGCCTCCCTCCGCACATTTGGAATAACGTGGGAAGAAAAATCCTAACGGGCCGTCTTACTGAGACGCTGCCGTGGCGGAAGTATACCACATTCTCCTCGCGACCGACAACAACGAGATGCTCGCTGTCGCAGGGGCGAATGCGTTCTTTCATTAACTACGCAAATGGGCGAACTTGCGTTCCCCACTAAAAAGCGTCGATGTATTCCGTTCTACCCAATCTTACGACTGAGTATGCGTTATGACACTATTGCGGCTCTAAAAGAACCGCATCTCCGATGTGAACGAGGGGGACGGCCAGCGTTCCCGCTCCCAGTTCGATCGTATGGGCGGCCCCTGGACAGCGCACCAGTGGCCGCCAGGGAGGCACGCCCGGCAGCACGGCAAGCACGCTCAGATCACTGCTGAGAAAAAGAATATCCAATGGAAACGCGACGAAGCAGGTATGAATTGAAGCGACGCCGGGGAACCACATCCCCTCGCCCACCGGCAGCGCGCGCCGCCCCAAAACACCGATTCCTTGCGCCCACCACGAATCGACCCGCTCGACACGCGCCAGCGGCGCTCCGTTCGAGGCAAGCGCCAGCATATATTGAACGTAATCCGCCATATGCCGATCAGTGTACCTGCGTGCGCACGAGAGCGCGACGCTTGACAGAGAACACAAACAACAAGGGCGGCTCTATTTCCCATGGGAAATAGAGCCGCCCAAGCACTCAGGGCTGACATCAAGCCGGGACTAGGTCGTCACTTTTACCATCCTGGAATAGCAAAAGCCATGACCTCTTACCACTGCCCAAACACGACGTCTTCCGTTCCGTTAGGCGCCCAGGGTGAACGTGGAGCGTCGGCGGAACGCCATCAGGCCAAGCATCGCGCCACCCATGATGATCGCAGCCACGGTTCCGGGTTCCGGAACAGTCGAGGAGGGCTGGAAGGTGACGATCGCGCCCTGCGAACCGTCCGCGTTGCCCTGCGGTCCAGGAGAAACGAAACTGCTGCGCGTGACCGTGTAGGTGCCAGTCGCGAACACATACTGCTGCGAGGTCGTCGTGGGCGATTCGGTGAAGAAGGCGCTCTTGCCATTACCAAGAAGATCGCCGCCGTCCGCCTGGCCGTTGAAGACGCCGGTGAAGTCATGCGAGAGGGAGGTGCCGCTCGCCACATCGAAGATCGTCAGCGTCGTGCTATAGGGGCTGTTCACGAACGCGTTCGGCCCCGTGCCCGGGGTGGTGAACTCAGACAGGTTGCTCAAAACAATCGCGGTGGGAGCGCCGATGACGCCTACGCTATTACTGTTCAGAATGCTGAGCGTACTGGTGCCACTGGTGATCGTGTTGTCCGCGAAGATGGACGTGAAGGTGAAGTTCTGCGCATGAACCTGACCGGCGCTCAGGAAAGTGCTCAGAGCCGCGACGGCGAAAGCGCCGACAACGGCGTTACGTGTTTTCATTACTGTAGGTTCCTTTTGTTGATCCTAAGCTTGGACCATTTAGTATGAATTGGAGACTTGGTCCCTTGCTCCGCGCATTAAACAGCAAACGTAGCAATAGGGAGCGTACAACACTGGGGATCCAGAACCGCACGAACAATATACCCCGCTCGACACGAAAATAATCATATATTAGAAATATTTTTAAAATATATTCCTAGAGTCAAACGGCTGCTTGCTTACTATTATTTATAAATTCAAGACACATAATTATATGCACGCACGCCATAATTGCAATTATCACGTTACGAACCAGACTAGCGATAAAAAATGGACGATGGCAGATGCTCATCGCCCTTTTTTATTGCTGTCGTCTGTATTACTCCTCATATCCAGAGATCGCGTGCACGCTGACATCTCCACGTTTGCGCAGTTGAAATGTCAACTTATTCGGCGATCCGCAGGAGGGGCATTCCTCAATACGAACCTCCGTCGGCGCCTCGTCCAGTATCTCGCGGTCGACCCTCGTCGACACGGCGGCTTCGCAGCAAAAGCACTTGTATTCGACGCGTTCCTCGGGAACCGGCTCGTGCTTCGCTTCCTGAAGGCGCGCCCAGCGGAAGTGAATGAACAAGCGCCCCCAGTTGTCGCCGTCCCTTTCGAGCCGATGATACTGAGACCTGATTTCCGGACGCTCAAAGAACCGGATGACCGTCTTCTTCAGCGCCCCAGATCCCTTGCCGGGAATGACTTCCAGCTCCGTGGCGCGTTTGGCCACGGCGTCTTCGACGCCCTTGAGCAGAGCCGCATCGATCTCGCGGCTGTCGTTATAAATGGGATGCAGATCCACCTTGATTTTCAATACTCTCTCCCCAATCTGGTTACAGTTTACCCCGAACGAGCAATGGAGCGGATTGAAGCACGGCTTAAAGAGTGAGCAGACGGCTTCCTCCGCGAATTGGGTATACTCGCTGCATGGCGGCTGAACCTCAAATGAAAATCTGGAGCCTGATGGCGGCGTGGTGCTCTTTCCACCCCTGCGGCTCTCGATATGCAGCCGTTCGCCCACGCATGGGCGGCGTGCCTCCCTCTCCGCGCGATCCCACTTCCCGCGTTTAATTTCTCACCTGTTTCTCCAATTCGCTTGTCATCCGTACGTAAGCGCCGCCCTGGCGCTGAGTGATTTTATGTCACGCCAAGGGCCGCCCCGGGACACGAATTCCCCTGGATCGCACAACAAATATTCCGCGCCATTTGAGGATCACACCACATGGATCTAAGCATCGAAAATATTGAGATCCTATTGCTGGTCGCAGCGGTTGTCGCGACCATCGCCCAGCGGCTTCGCCTTCCCTACACCGTCGGCCTTGTGCTTGCTGGCGGCGTGATGGTTCTCACGGGCTTGTCGCCGCATATTCACCTGACCAAGCACCTAATCTTCACGGCGTTTCTGCCGCCTTTGATTTTCGAAGCCGCATACTTTATTCCCTGGACGGAACTCCGGCGCGACTTTGGGCCGATCACGCTCCTGGCGACCGTCGGCGTATTGATCGCCACGGCGATCACAGCGGCGGGGATGCATTTCGGCGCCCAGTGGGCCTGGCCGAGCGCGCTTTTGTTCGGAGTGCTGATCTCCGCGACTGACCCCGTCTCGGTCATCGCCACGTTTAAAGAGGCGGGTGTGCATGGGCGACTTCGCCTGCTGGTGGAAGCGGAAAGCCTTTTCAACGACGGCACGGCGGCAGTGCTCTTCGCCGTCGTCTCAGCGGTGGTCCTCGGCGCGGGCATGTCTGCCGGCGCCGTTGTCTCCAGTTTCTGCATTACGGTTGCAGGGGGCATTCTCTGCGGCGCCCTTGTCGGCGGCGGCGCACTGCTGATGATCGGCCGCGCCACCGATCATCTTGTGGAGATTTCTTTCACGGTCGTCGCCGCTTACGGCTCGTTTCTGCTCGCCGAGCACTTCCATCTCTCCGGGGTTCTCGCGACACTGACGGCGGGGATGCTGATCGGCAATATTGGTCCGGGACGCGCTATCACGGATCGCGGACGTGAGGCGGTCGGCGCCTTCTGGGAATACGCCGCGTTTCTCGCCAATTCTCTCATCTTTTTATTGATCGGCATGCGCGGCGCCCTTGAAAGCTCCGTCAGCCTTCTCGTCCCCACGCTCATCGCCATCCTCGTCGTTCTCCTGGGCCGCGCCGCCGCCGTTTATGGATGCAGCGCCTTCTACGCACGCACGGCGCAGCGGATCTCCGCCAGCCGCCAGCACATCCTCTTCTGGGGCGGCCTGCGCGGCGCCCTCGCCCTCGCACTCGCCCTCGGCCTGCCCCCCGATACCCCCGGCCGCTCCGAAATCCTCACCGTCACCTTTGGCGTCGTCGCTTTCTCCATCATCGTGCAGGGCCTAACCATCACGCCGCTGCTACGGCGTCTGGGGGAGATCGAGAAAAAGCCTCACTCTTGACAACCCACCCCCGAATCCGTACACTGACGCCATGACGATTTCTCAAACTTCTTCTCACAAATCCCTCGCCGAGCGCCTGCGCAGCGGTCTCATCGTGAGCTGTCAGGCGCTGCCTGGCGAGGCGCTGTTCGGCGGCGAGATCATGGCGAAACTAGCGGTCGCGGCCGAGCGCGGCGGCGCGGTCGGGATCCGGGCGAACAGCCCGGTGGATATCGCCGCCATTCGGGCGGTCACGACGCTGCCGATTATCGGTCTATATAAGGTCGATGTGGCGGATTATGATGTGTATATCACGCCGACATTGCGCGATGCGCAGGCGGTGGCGGACGCGGGCGCGGACATGATTGCGCTGGACGCGACGGATCGCCCCCATCCGGAAGGGACGACGGCGGAGTTTATCGCCGCCGTGCGCGCGGCGACCGGGCTTCCCGTGCTGGCGGATATCTCCACCTTTGACGAAGGCGTGGCGGCGCAGGCGGCGGGCGCGGAGTTTGTTTCCACGACGATGTCGGGGTATACGCCGTACAGTCCTCAATTAGAAGGGCCGGATTTGGAGTTGGTGACGCGTTTAGCCTCGGCGCTCGATGTCCCATTATTCGCCGAAGGGCGAATCCATACGCCGGAGCAGGCGCGGGCGGCGCTGGACGCTGGCGCGTTCGCGGTGATTGTTGGGGGCGCCATCACACGGCCGCAGCAGATTACGGAGCGATTCGCCCGCGCAGTGGCGGGAAAGTAGATTTTGAATGCCCGTTTATCTGGGAATTGATATTGGCGGCACCAAAATCGCCGCAGCTCTGGTGGATGAGAGCGGCCTTGTTCTAAAATCGGGCGTCCGCCCGACGGAGGCCGAGAGCGGCGGGGCGCAGGTGCTTCAGCGCGCGATCGCCTTGGGACAGGAACTGCTGCACGACTTTGATGAAGCAATCGCCGGCGTCGGGATCGGCGCAGGAGGGCAGATCGACGCCACACGCGGCGTAGTTGTCTCCGCTACGGATTTGCTGCCTGGCTGGGCGGGAACGGAGATCGGCCCCGCCTTTGCCGAGGCGTTCGGCGTTCCCGTCGCGGTGGACAACGATGTCAACGCGCTTGCAGCCGGCGAAGCGAAGTTCGGCGCGGGGCGCGGTCTGTCTACCGTCGTCTTTCTCGCGCTCGGCACGGGCGTCGGCGGCGCGCTGCTGCTGGACGGGCGCGTTCATCATGGCGCGCACTGGACGGGCGGGGAGTTCGGACACATATTGCTGACGATGGACGCGAACGCACGGCGTGACGCCGGCGGCGCCCAGGGCACACTGGAGGCCTACGCAAGCGGCTCCGGCCTCGTCCAAACATGGCGTGAGATCGCCGGGGACGACGAAGCGAGCATTACCGGCGCGGAGATCGGCGCAGACGCCTTGCAGGATCCTGGCGGTCTTGGGGCGGCGGCGATCGCGCAGACCGGCCGCTATTTGGGCTTCGGTCTGGTCAGTCTCGCCAACGCACTCGATCCAGACGCGATTGTGATCGGCGGCGGCCTGGCCGGGCTCGGCGACCTGCTGCTGGATCCCGCCCGCGCCGTTCTGCGTGAGCGCGCCCTGCCCGGCCCCGCACAAACTTCGGTGATGTTTGCCTCGCTTGGCGAGCACGCCTCGACCATCGGCGCCGCCGCCCTCGTGATCCCTGCTCCGAAAGGAGACCTCTGAATTATGAACCTCGCACCGCTGCGCATCGCGCTTGTCCCGCTCGATGAGCGCCCCGTCAACACCCGCTATCCTCAGATGCTTGGAGAGATCGCCGGCGCGGAGGTGCTGCTGCCGCCCGCGGATTCGCTCGGCCTCCAGCGTGAGCCGGCCGACCTGGACGCCGTCACGCGCTGGCTGCGCGAAGCGCCGCAAACGGCGTCGGCCGCCATCGTCTCCTGCGACTATCTGGGCTACGGCAATCTCATCAACGCCCGTATCTCTCAGGACAGCGCCGCCGCCGTTTTGGGACGTCTTGGCGTGCTGGAGGAAGTCGGCGCGGCGATCCCCGTGCACGCCTTTTCGCTGATCACACGGGTCGCGAACGCCGATAACTGCGTTGAAGAGCCACTGTACTGGGAGCAGTGGGGAACTCGCTTCTACAAATGGGCGCGGCTGACGCATCGGTCGGAAACGGAGCTTCTGACAGGCGAAGAGCGCGTAATCTTAAAAGATCTGGACGCTCAGATTCCGGCGGACCTCAAGGCCGACTGGCTGATGCGCCGCCTGCGCAACCACGCCGTGAACCTCGGCCTGATCGATCTAGCGGCGCGCGGCAAGATCGCCAGCTTACTCCTAACCTCCGACGACACCGCCGCTCACGGCTTTCCGAGCCGCGAGCGCGACTGGCTTCGCGGGTGGCCCCGCCTGATCGGTCCCGCGCTTTCAGGGCGGCTTCATATGTACCCTGGCGCGGATGAAGTTGGATCGGCGCTGGTCGCGCAGCTCATCAATGCGCATCATGGCCGCACGCCGCGCGTCTGGGTAGAGTACGCCATTCCCGGCGACGAAGAGATCATCGCCCCCTATGAAGATCGGCCGGTGCGCGAGACGGTTCTGGGTCAGATCGCCGCCTGCGGCTGTGTCGTGGCAGAATCCGTGGACGCATGCGACTTTGTCCTCGGCGTCGTGACGCCATCCCCCCGGCGCACGGACTATCGATTGGAATACGCGGACGAAGATCGGCGGGACCGCACCGCGCCGTACCAAAAATTTCTGACGCGTCTCGGCGCGCTGCAATCCTTTGGCGTTCCCGTGGCGCTCGGCGATGTCGCGTATCCCAATGGCGGCGATCCGCTCTTTTCCGACCTGCTTCTGGCCAAAGGCGCCGCGCTGCGTCCGGGCGCATTGTCCGCATACGGCGCCTGGAACACCGCCGGTAACACCCTCGGCGTCGTGGTGGCGCACGGGGTCTGCGCCCTGTATATCGACGGCGTCCCCCAGCGGGCGGCGGCGCAAACACGGTTCCTCGCCCATCGGTTCTTAGAGGATTGGGGCTACCAGACAGTCGCGCGCCGCGCCGCGCGCGATATCGTTGAAGAGCGTCACGGCCGCCGCGACCCCGATCCCAACTCCCCCGAAGAGCAGGCCGAAACCCGGGCCATTATTGAATCGCATCTGACCCAGCTTTTGGGAAAGCTCCAGCAAGCGGGAGTCGGCGTGGGCCTGGCTCTCACCCCCGGAAGCGTGCGTCTGCCCTGGCGGCGGACGTTCGAAGTGGATTTCGATCTCGCGTAATTTCCATTTCAAAAGCTTTTCAAATCTGAGTAAATCCCCCATTCTCCCGTACCGTCGGCCCTTTCCTAAAACGGGAAGGGCTGTTTGTAACCATGCGTTAATCCGACTCGCAACAAGCGTCACAGCCCGACTGGTAAACTCAGGCGGTATGGAAGACAGGCAGGGTGAGGCGAGGACTTTCTCCAATCCCCATTCGGCCCGCATTCTTGTTCGCGAAGCTCGACAAGGAGACACGCATGGCACTCTCTCGAAAACAAATATTACTGCTCACGGCGGCGGGCGCGGCGCTCATTCCCGCCGGTCTGGTGATGAAGGCGCGTGGATCGGACCACGCAGACACACCGGCGATTGCCGCTCAGCCCGGCACGGACCTCACCGATGTCTTTATCTTCCCCTCCCCATCCGACTCGACCAAGGTCGTCCTGGCGATGGATGTCCACCCGCTGATCCCCGGCGGCGGCGGCCCCAGCACGACGTTCGACCCCAGCGTTCTCTATCAATTCAAGATCGACAACACCGGTGATAACATCGAGGATCTGGTGATCCAGGCGCGCTTCACCGGAACGGGATCCACCCAGCAAGTCATGATTGCTGGACCGGCGAAGCCCGACCGCACGGGAACAGTCACGACAGCGCTGCAGCCGTACGTCACGACAGGCGTGATCAACCACGGCTTCACACCGAGCCCCGAAATCAAAGTATTCGCCGGCGCGCGTGAAGATCCGTTCTTCTTCGACCTGAACCAATTCTTCACGATCTTCCCAGACCGCGCGACGCCGATCAACGGAGTGCCGGTTTCCAACCCGAACGTGCCGCAAGCGACCAGT
>NZ_JBDSQY010000205.1:0-18259 GCF_039929585.1 Capsulimonas sp. | reverse complement strand
ACTCCTCACGGCCACGTGACGAGTGAATGGATGATAATTATCAGCACCCCTTTTACCCTGCGAAGCAGCTTGTTGGGAAAAAGGGCGGGTGCCCTATGGGCGGACGCTTTAGCGCCGGGGGAATAGGGACTCACCCCCGCATCGCCACAAACCAGCCTGGCTTAAACGACGCCGGCCGCGCGGAGTAGGTCTTCTCGCTCGGCAGTGCAATCGCGCTCAAAAATCCACCCATGCCGCATCCGGTATCGATCCCGATATAGCCCTTGGAGTTGGCGTGCGTTATCTTGGGCATCGGCGTGTGGCCACGGATGACAGTCTGTGTCCAGACGCGCTTTTCGACGCCCGTCACGCGCTCCCAGCGCCAGCGGGCGGGGACCTGGCGCGCCAAGGGCTGGGCAAGATCCCAGCCGGCGTGGGTGAAGATGTAGTCGTCGGTGATATAGAACGGCAGCGTCCACGCTTCCGCCTGGAAGTAGAAACGGGCGTGGGAGTCGGGGATGGATTGCGGATCGCCGGGGCGGATCGGATATCCGGCGGCTTCGTAGGAATCCAGAGTTGATTGTCCGCCCATGCCAATCATCACGGACATGTCTCCAGACTCGAGAAACATCATCATCGCTTCTTCGTGGTTGCCTTGGAGACAGACCTTGCGACAGCGGTCAAATTGGATGACTTGCTCGACGCAATCGAAGGGGTTGCGGCCCTGTCGGTTGATCAGGTCGCCGAGGAAGATCACGAGGTCGGTGGGTTCGAGAGGGAGCTTGGCGAGGAGTGTGCGCAGCGCGTCGGATTCGCCGTGGACATCGCCGATGGCGTAGATCATGGGGTCGGAGGCCCTCATCCCCCAGCCCCTTCTCCCAATTCTGGGAGAGGGGGAGTCAGAGTTTTTGAGTTTAGGATCTTAAAACCAAAATCCTAATCTAAAATCTCTGTCCTAATCGGGCTCCCCCTCTCCCAGAATTGGGAGAGGGGGCTGGGGGGGTGAGGGCCGCACGGGGCCGTTCTTACTTCTTGCTCAGAGCCAGTTCGCGGACGCTGTCCAGCTGGCCGGCGGAGCCGAGGGCTTCGGAGCGGCTGACGATGAACTTGGCGTACTCGGGGATGAAGATCTTGCCCGAACTGCGCAGGTCGAAGTCTTCGGGCTTGGCCAGGAAGAACTCGCGCAGAACGCGGGTCCAGACCAGGCGGCCGTCGGTGTCGATGTTGACCTTGCAGACACCCAGCTTCGCGGCGGGCAGGTACTGCGCAATGTCGACGCCCTTGGCGCCGGCCTTCAGCTTGCCGCCGGCGGCGTTGATGCGAGCGACTTCGTCTTCCGGAACCGAGCTGGAGCCGTGCATGACGAGCGGGACGCCGGGAAGCTGCTTCTGGATCGCGCCGACGACATCGAAGTGGATGCCCTGGCCGCCGCTGAACTTGTAAGCGCCGTGCGAAGTGCCGATGGCGCAGGCCAGGCTGTCGCACCCGGTCTGCTCGACGAAGATCTTGGCTTCGTCGGGATCGGTCAGGTGCGCGTTCTTCTCATCGACCTGGATGTCTTCCTCGACGCCGCCCAGCTGGCCCAGTTCGGCCTCGACGCTGATGCCCTTGGCGTGAGCGCGCTCGACGACGCGCTTGGTGATGGCGACATTCTCTTCGAACGCGTCGTGGGAGGCGTCGATCATGACCGAGGAGTAGAATCCGCTGTCGATACAGTCGTAGCAGGTCTGCTCATCGCCATGGTCGAGGTGGACCGCGAAGACGGCTTCCGGGAAGATCTCGTCGCAGGCGCGGATGATGCCTTCGAGCATCCGCTTGTCGGTGTACGCACGCGCGCCCTTCGAAATCTGAATGATGAACGGGGACTTGGCGTCGATGTTGCCCTTGAAAAGGCCCATCGCTTGCTCCGCGTTATTGATGTTGTAGGCGCCGACGGCGTACTTCCCATATGCGTGCTCGAACAGCAGCTTCGTGGTGACGATCATGATCCCGATATCTCCTCTGTGCGGCCAATCACTGGCCCGTGTGAAATGCAGTAATTCGCCCAGGATTATACCCCATAAGAGCCGGGAATACAGACGTTTAGCTGGTCTTGGGAGCGATGCGTACGATTCACGGTGATGAAATCCGGGTACACTTCCCATCATGTCCACCACTGCCTCGTTCCAGGCGGCGAAGCCGCTGCCGCGCGAATTTTATTTGGAGCCGACCCTCACCGTCGCCCGCCGCCTGCTGGGCCAAATCGTCGTCCGGACGCTTCCTGGCGGCGAGCGTCTGTCCGGGATCATCGTCGAAACCGAAGGATATTTGGTGGGCGATCCCGCCTGTCACGCCTATCGCGGCAAGACCCTGCGCAACGCGAGTATGTTCGGCCCTCCGGGGCATGCGTATGTATATCTCTCCTATGGGATGCATATGATGCTGAACTTGGTCTGTCAGGAGGAGGGCGTCGCCGAAGCCGTGCTTGTGCGTGCGCTGGAGCCTCTGGAGGGCGTCGAGACGATGCGTTCGCTGCGCGGTGGGATCACAAACACGATCCAGCTGACGAATGGTCCGGGCAAACTGGGGGCGGCGATTGCGCTCACACGTCAGGAAGACGACGGCGTGGATGTCACCGATCCCAAAGGTCGCTTGCAGATAATTCCCGGTCAGATCGTGTCGGACGCCGATATCGTCGACTCTCAACGCATTGGAATCACGCAGGGCGCCGACTTGCCGTGGCGCTACTATATTCGCGGCAATGCCTATGTCTCCCGAAAGTAAGGGCTCCCATGAACGCCCTTCTGATCGCGGCAGTCCCGGCCGCCGCTCTTGTGTCCGCTCTGGCCTATAAAGCGCGCGTGCTCACGGTGTCCGGAGCCATCGCAGCGACCCTGGTCGGCGCGGCCGCGTTCGGCCTCGGCGGCGGAGCAGGGTCGGGCGCTCTGATCGTTTTCTTCGTGACCTCCAGCGCGCTTAGCCGCTGGCGTCGGCGTGAGAAGGAAGCGCTTCAGTTCGAAAAGGGAGGCCGGCGCGATGCCGGACAAGTGCTGGCGAACGGCGGCGTCGCCGCCGCCGCGCTCCTCTTGGGCTCGTGCGTCCCTGCCTGGTCTCACATGTGCTGGCTCTCCTTCCTCGCGGCCCTCGCCGCCGCCAACGCCGACACATGGGCGACGGAGATCGGCTCCATCGCCGGCGGAACTCCTGTCTCCCTGCGAGATTTTCGGCGCGCGGCGCCGGGGACGAGCGGCGCCGTAAGCGTGGCGGGAACGCTTGCCGCGCTTGCGGGCGCGCTGCTTTTGGGGCTGTTTGCTCCGCCCCGTGATATCCTCCTCGTCACGTTGGCTGGGTTCGCCGGCTGCTTCATCGACACCTTGCTCGGCGCAACAGTTCAGGCGCAGTGGCGCGATCCGGCAAATCCCGAGCGATGGACCGAGCGACGTCCAGACGCCGCGCGTCCAGAGCGTGGGCTGCTCGCCGTCAACAACGACTTCGTCAATTTCCTCTGCACGCTTGCGGCTGCGGCTATCGCCGTTTTGTTTGGCTGTTGATGCTCAATCTCTCTCCGTCCTGTGACAAAAGCAGATCCTTTGGAGGCGGAGTGACTACCGCAAACTGGAGATATGGCGCAATCTTACCTTTTGGAGCATTATTCATTGCGCTCGCTTAAATTTCGTTCTAATAGTTACCAAAACAATCCGTACAAAAATTTATAAAATCGTACAAAAACTTAATTTTGTCTTAATATTGGACGAGTATATGAATGCTATAATGATCCGTGCCCGCAAGTTCGAAGAATGATAATTTTCCATTCTGGGCGCTCATTGTTTGAAATAAAAAAAGGAACAGATTCATGACGATCCACAAATCCCGCCGGACAATCGGCTTCACTCTCATTGAATTGCTCGTCGTGATCGCAATTATCGCGATTCTCGCCGCCATCCTCTTCCCTGTCTTCGCCAAAGCTCGTGAGAAGGCTCGGCAAACCGCATGTTCCAGCAACCTGCGCCAAATCGGCCTGGCGATGATGCAGTACGTTCAGGACAACGACGAGCGGTTCCCAACGTCGTGGGCCAAAGGCTGGGTCGGCGACGCCAACTTCTTTGTGCAGCCCTATATGAAGAATACCGAAGTCCTGATTTGCCCTTCGCGCAAAATCTCCGTTCAGTCGGCCGACGCCGTCTGCGGACCGGCCGCTGGAGACTCCTACGGATCCTATCAGCTTCTGCCCGGACAGCGTGACAACCCGGTCGGCGCTCCGTACATGTGGGGCTACGGGTTCAACATGGGCATCCAGTGGACCGATGGAACCGGTCTGTTCGACAACGGCTCCACCACCGCGCCCAACGGCGGCGCCCTGGTTCCCGTGAGCATCGGCGGCGTGACGATCCAGGCGGAAGTACGCAGCAACCCCAAGGTCGGCAAGACGCTCGCTTCCGTCGCGGCCCCCTCCACCCTGTTCATGGAAGCGGACACGAACGAGCCGCCGCTGAGCAGCATGACGCTTGAAGCCATGCGGCCGACAAACCTGGACCCCGCCAGCAAGTGCGAAACCCTGCTGCGCTCCGGCGCGCCGCATCACACCGGCGGCAACAACTTCCTCTACGCGGACTGCCACGTGAAGTATCAGAAATATACCGGTCAGGCCACGAACTACAGCGGCCAGCCCGGCTCCGTGGCGAACCTGTGCCAGTACTTCGCCGATTACGACGGCGGTAATAACCCGGGTAACTGCCAGACCAACGGTTTCTAAGCCGCCTAGTCTGACAAATCGAAGCCGCCGTTTAGAGAAAGATAGTTTTCTCTGAACGGCGGCTTTTTGGGATTCTCCTGGTTATTTGCTGGGACTGGTCGCTCGCGCTATCCCTTGGTCGCGAACGCCTTATCGATCTTCTGGGGAGTGATCTTCAGGTCGCTATCGTCAAACGTAAATACATAGAACCAGCTTGGCTGCGTACTGATCAGATCGTTGTCGCTGGTGACGATCAATTGATGTTTCCCCGTTGCGGCGTCGGGGCCGAATGCGATCCCCTCAATCTTTTCCGGGAAATCGGGCGTCGCCAGTCCGAACTTTGGGGACAAAAGGTCGATGAAGAGTGATTTGCGGACAGGTTTCACGCCGTCCGGGGCGCCCCTGGCTGGCAGGGAGGCAATGCTGCTGATGTCCGTGGCGCCGGCGATGTCGATCAGGAAGATCTTCTTGAATCCGGCGTCCGCAGCGCCTTTGCCGTCGCGTTCGATCGCCAGGAACTGATGGTCGTTCACCGCGAGGATCTCATTGACGCCGTTTTTCTTGTCGTCCATGGGATAGAGAAATTCGCGCGTTTTGTTTGTCTTGAGATCGCAGCAGAGAATTCGGTTATTAACGCCGTCCTTCTTGAAGTCGCTGGAGAGCGCGTGGTCCTGAAGCAGAGGGCTTTGCAGGATTCCGTAAAGCTTGTTTCCGTCCGGGGTGATCGCGAGCCCTTCCATGCCCCGGTTCGCGACGCGCCCCGTTGTATTGCCCTGAGATTCTTTATCTCCATCGGCGTCGGGATGAGCGATGGCGAACTTGGCGGGAATTTGCAGTGTTCGGATGCGCTTGCCGCTGGGGGCAAATTCATAGATCGAGGGGCCGTATTCATCGGAGATGAAGAGGTTTCCGTCGCGGCTGACGCGGACGCCTTCGGGGTCGAGACGTGGAGCAGCGGTCCCAATGTCTCCCGAGAAACCTGTGAACGGGCGCCCTTGCTCATCGCGCAGCAGTACAGTCTTCAGAAGCGTGGGGGTGACGGTCTTCGTTGCGGCGTTCGTCAGGATCTCGAATATCTGAATACGATCGTCATAATGCGCTTCGCCGTTGGAAAAGCCCCGATCATTGACCGCAATGTACTGATTTCCGGAGCCTGTATAGGCGATCCCCGAGCCGAACGCGCCGAGCTGCGCCTTGATGTCGGCGCCATTCGGGGTGTACGGTCCCGTCAGGCCGGAGAGGTCGGTCGCCGTTCCGGGGATCGACGCCGATCCGAGCAGAACGACCTCCGCATGAACGGGCTGCGCGAACGCTGACAGCAAGGCAAGCGCGGCGGCGCCGAGTAAGGCAGGGCGGGGTAGGGAATTCATTCGGGACTCCTGTGGAAAATCGACGGGAGTTTACCTGGAGGACATTAAGAAAATGTTAAGGGGTAGCAAAGAAGCCGCCTTCTCCTGCACGAGGAGAAGGCGGCTTCTTTGCCGACGAAAGCGAGATTAAGCGCTGCGCTTGCGGCGCAGACCAAGCAGACCTAATCCGAATGCGCCCATGACGAGGGCGGCAATGCCGCCGGGCTCCGGGACGGCGAAGTTCACGTCGACCTGCTGCGCCTGGTAGTTGAGATCGGTGTTGTCGAATGTGAAGTCGTAGAAGTTGCTCGCCTGGCTTGGGATCAGATCGTTGTCGTTGGTGACAAACAGCTGATGCTTGCCGTTGGCGAGGTCGGGGCCAAAGGACAGCCCTTCGATCTTTTCCGGAAAGCTCGATCCGGCGAGACCGTACGAAGGCTTGAGCAGGTCGATGAACACCGACTTGGTGACAGGGACAATGCCCGTGCCGGCCAGACTTTTCTTGGGCAGGCTGGCGACATTGCTGACGTCGGTGGCGCCGGTGATATCGATTTTGTAGATCTTTTTAAAGCCCGCGCTGGCGCCAGCTTTCCCATCGCGCTCGATGACAAGAAACTCATGATCGTTCACGGCGACGATCTCGTTCACGCCGTAGTCTTTGTCGTCTAGCTGGTAAACAAATTCTTTGTAGGTGTCCGTGTCGATGTCGTACACAAAGATACGGTTATTGGAGCCGGAGCGCTTCAGAGAGCCGTCCAGCGCGTTATCCTGGATCAGCGCGTTCTGCATGATCCCATAAATCTTCTTGCCGTTCGGGGAGATCGCGAGACCTTCCATGCCGCGGTTTGCCTGGCGTCCGCTGTTGTTGCCGGAAAGCTCCAGCGCGCCGTCGGCGTTCGGGTTAGCGATACCGAACGCGGCGGGCAGGGTGATCGTTTTGATCCGCTTGCCCGTGCTGTCGAACTCATAGATGCTCGGGCCGTATTCGTCAGAGACGAAAATGTTACCGTCGCGGGTGACGCGCACGGCTTCCGGGTCGAAGCGCAATGAGTTTGCGCCGTTAGTGGGATCAATGGCGCCGGAGAAGCCCGTGAACTGACGCCCCGTCTCATCGTGCAGAAGAATGGTGTTGACCAGCGTCGGCGTGACCGTTCCCGTGTTCGCGTTCACTTTGATATCGATCAGCTGTAAGCGATCTTCGTACTGCACGGTCCCGTCGGCGAAACCTCGGTCGTTGACAGCGACGTAACGGTTGCCAAATCCCGTGTAGGCCAGTCCCGACCCAAACGCGCCAAGCTGCGCCTTATAATCGGTTCCGCCGGGAGTGTAAGTTCCGGTCAGGCCGGATTTATCGGTGGCGGATCCGGAAATAGAGCCTGTTCCCAGGAAAGTGATCGCGGCCTGCGACGGCTGCGCCAGTGCGAGGAACGCCGAAAGCGCGACAAAGCCAATCGACGTGCGAACGAATGAGGGATCGATATTGCGCATTGGAAAACTCCTTCAATAATAATCTCAAGCGCAAGTATATCGATGTCGTATTAAGAGATCATTAAGAAAATCTAATTTACTCTGATCTTTCTGGATTTGTGCTTTCTTCGAACCACTCCAGTCCGCCCGGCAGCGAGGCGGCGGCGTATTCAATATGGATGACGCGCCGATGGCCGGGCGTTACGGCGTCGGACGAAGCGTGCAGAAGCAGCGGCCGCATCAGCAGCGCGCCGCCGCGCGGGACTGTGCAGATGACCTCCGCCACGCGCTCCCTCCATTCCGGAACCTCGGCGGCGCTGAGCCGGCCGGCAAGATGCGAGCCAGGCAGCACGCGCAGTGGCCCGTTTTCCAAAGTACAGTCGTCGAGATGCAGTCTCACGGTGACCATATTTTCCAGGATCGACGCGGGCGGCTGCACGTGTGTGACCCCCGACTTGACGGACCATGGCCCAAAGCCCGGTGTTTCCCGCCGCTCGCGAACGGCGATGGACAGATCCTGATGCCAGATGACGCGCCAATTGGCGTCCGGCGTCTTGTCGAAGAGGATCCCGCGCACGGGGAAGCAGTCCGGCCCGAGAATCGCCATTGCGAGATCGCGGACCGGGGCAGACTGCGCCAGAGCGCGCACGCCGGGCGCTTCGTCTAGCAGATTACGGATCGCATACACTTCCGAGCCCTTACGCTGGCCCGCCACGTGTCCTGCATTGGCGATTTCTTGGATGAGAGTTTCAGTGGCGGCATCGTCCAGAACGTTGGTAACTATCGCATACCCGTTCGTGGCGACTGCGGAGCAGAGAGCGTCATAGGAGTTGGGTTTCATTATGAACTGCATCCTGCGCCTTCGACTCCATCCCATTCCACGGCAAATTCGCTGGTATACGTAGAGATATTTCTACAGGATATTGAATTGATTGAGGAGAACACTGCTATGATCCTTTACTATCGTTTCAGTAACTCGTCTCACCCAGTTCAGCGGAAAAGCGTGGTAAAAATTGTCGCATTGGAAAACGCCGTGGTCTTTCCGACAGGTCAAAGAATGGGGATTGGCGTTTCTTGGGCGTCGAGGCGCGGGATGCTTGGGTCTGCTAGTCGGATGTATCACCGGCGCGATGTATGGATTTGTTAAAGGCATAATGACGCCAATCCAATGGGCCGTCTCTGGATCGAGTATCTGGGGAGCCGCATCGGATGCGCTTCAGAAGCAGTTAGATTATGTCAGCGACATTTTTGACTGGTGTCTGACAGTGATCGGCAGCATTCTGACCTATGCCATATACTGGTCAATATTCGTCGGTTTCTGGGCGTTCGTAGTGAGCGGATTAGTGCGTTTTGCGGTCTGGATTAAAAAGAACTTGAAGTTAAGGTGAAATCCACAGCCGATTTCGCGGACTGACCATGCATGAAAGAGTCAAACACCGCATGTGGCCTCGGTCCCCGCAGGCGATCGACAGGAGAGGTTAGGGCTTCCGCGTCTGAGTAGCGTCCGTCTTGGTCTTACTGGCGTTTCGCTTGCCCAGCACCCCAATCATGATCGCTAAGCCGATACTCAGAGCTGCATTGGACCAATTACGGGTCAGAAGCGATATCACGCCAGCGACGAGATTCAGGACCCATGCCGTCGTATATATCCACTGCGGGACATTGTATCCCGGTTTCTTTGGCGTTTCCATATCGCTCCTTCAGACCCGGCCCGAATTGGCGTCCTGGCCCATGATCATATTCTACCCGAACAAAAGGCTCCGGGCATTTCTGCCGGAGCCTGTTCGTTAGCCTGGTTCAATCCGTTCGTTATTTCGCGGCGGGAACCGCGAGGCCGCCGGCGAACTCGAACGGGATTTTCTTATCGCCGTTGGTGTAGACGCCATTGACGATTAGGAAGATATTGCCGCTGGTCGGCAGGACATTATTGAGTGTGAATGTGAATGGGACAACCGCGCCTGCATCGAGTTTTTCGCTGTAGCTCGGAAGCTTCGGTGTCACGAGCGTCGTTTTTCGGCCACTGGGGTCATCGTAGGCGGTAATCGACGTCACGGCGAGGGCCCGGACCTGCGTGGATCCGTCGTTCGTCAGCGGCAGAACCACCTGCAGCGTTCCGGTACTCGACAAAGTGAGAGCTGGAACTCCTGCGGAGATATGCCCCACGCCGACGGCGGCCTTGACCACGGCGTTTACCGTCAGCAGAGAAACGGGTTTGCCAGCGTCATTGTATACCAGAGCCTTCAATTTGTACGAACCGGCTGGGACATTATTCAAGACAAAGGTGTACGGCGCGGCCGCCGCGGAGCCGACGAGATGATCGCCAGAATAGAATTCGACCTTGCCGATCTTGAGCGTGCTCGACTTCTTCTGTGTCGCCGTGATTGTAATCGCTGCTGGCGCAGTGAATTTCTGTTCGGGCTGCGGACTTGCCAGATCGCAAGGCCGCTCACCCTCGGTCGGAGTATTGTAGGCGTAGAGTGCGCCGCCGACGTTGGGCTGCGCGTGGACGCTCGTCGCGGCGCCGCAGGTTATCGCAAAGCACAGCGCCGCAGCTTTGGGAGCGAGGCGCCGCGCGGAAAAAGCAGAGTGTGTTTGAGCCGAGGTGTTCTGGTTACGCATGTGAAATCCTTTGAAACCCTTCGTGAGGCATCCAGCCGATACTGACCGGGAAGCAGGCGAGCATGACGCTCGACAAGATCCGCTGACAGTTCCAGCGCCGGCCTAACTTATTCTCGGATTTGCCATGGCGGAGAGTTACTCCTGAAATTACCAGAATCCCCCGGCATCTCACCTCACGACCTTCAAAGCGCGATGGGCTTGTGCATCAGTATCTTGTCCAGCGCCTCTTCCGGAGTATTGTCGCCGGACAAAACGATATTAGAAATGTCGGGGTGCGTGAGATTGCGTCGAAGTATGCTCATCCAGTGCACGTATAGCCACCAGTTGTTTCGGTAATTCGCCTCACCATCAAGGTTGATGCTGGCGGCGCGGCGTATGATCTCCAAGTATTCTTCACGGGAAATATCGGTTACCCAGGGCCCACCAGGCATCAGGACTCCTCGGACGAACTCCTCCGTGTCTCCTTCCCACGCGATGTTATGGAAATCGATATCCGTATATTCGCTGTCCGTAAGTGTATTGAACATCTCGATAAGCTTGTCAGGGTTTCTTCCGGAATCCATATGACTGATTATGTCGTCGGCGAGGATGGTCATTCGCCGCACCTTATCTTCGTCAAGTACCGGAGGCGTAAAAATTGCGCGAAGCTCCATGATCGTTGTTCCTTTATTACGATTTTGCGGCCCGACAAAGGATCGGAGGCGGGCCGCGTCGTATTCATCTCTGTTGTTGTTATACCTGGGAATATGTGCTTGGACGGTGGGATGAGGAGACCGACTTATGACGGAGAAAATCCGTGTGGGGATGGTGGGTTTTGGGCTGGCGGGGCGGGTGTTTCACGCCCCGGTGATTGCGTCCGTGCCGGCGCTGCAGCTGGCGACAGTGGTGGAGCGGCACGGGGAAGAGTCGCGCCGAATTTACCCGGATGTGGAGGTGGTGCGCGATGTGGAGCATTTACTGGAGGACGACGATATCGACCTCGTCGTCGTGACCACGCCCAATGTCTCGCACTTCGAAATCGCCCGTAGCGCCCTGCTCGCGGATAAGCATGTGGTGGTGGAGAAGCCGTTCACGATCACTTCGGAAGAGGCGCGTGAATTGACGGTGCTGTCGCACCGGCAGGGGCGCGTGCTCAGCGTTCATCAAAACCGCCGCTGGGACGGAGATTTCTTGACCGTTCGCCGGATCCTGGGCGCCGGGATGCTCGGACGGATTGTCGAGTACGAATCCCATTTCGATCGGTTCCGCAATCAGCCCCGCGCCGGCGCCTGGCGGGAAGAGGCTCAGCCCGGCTCCGGACTGCTCTACGACCTTGGTCCGCATTTGATCGATCAGGCCCTGGTGCTGTTCGGTCCGCCGCAGCTTGTCTCCGCCGACATCCGAACACAGCGGGATGGAGGGAAGGCCGATGATTACTTCGATCTGACCCTGCATTACGAAGATCATACGGCGCGTCTCAAAGCGGGGATGCTCGTGCGCGAACCCACCGCGCACTTCACGATCCACGGCTCCGAGGGCTCGTTCGTCAAGTACGGTCTGGACCCGCAGGAGGATGCGCTCAAGCGCGGACTGGTCCCGAGCGAAACGCCAGGGTGGGGCGAGGAGCCGGAGGAGCGGTGGGGCGTGCTAAACGCCCAGGTCAATGGCCTGCACGTTCGCGGTAAGGTCGAGACGCTTCCCGGCAGCTACCCCGGCTACTACCAGAACGTCGCCGACGCCATTCAGGGGCGCGCGCCGCTGGAAGTGACCCCCGAAGCCGCGAGCGCGACCATGCGCGTGATGGAGCTGGCGATCGAAAGCAGCCGCGAAAAGATGGCGCTGGCGTTTGAGGAGTGAAGCTGCCCTCACCCTCGGCCCCTTCTGGAGAGCAGAAGGATGGCCCCTCCGCCCCAATTCTGGGGGACCGGAAAATGCCACTCTCCGAAATCGGGTCCCCCAGAATTGGGGCGGAGGGGCCAAACACCCACACGAATTGTTGGGGCGGAGGGGCCATCCTAATCCCGAGGGGATGGGGGTGTCGACTTCTACGCCGCCGGCGATTTGTGCAGGTGGGCCATTTTCCACACACCCTCTTGCTTTACGAACACGCGCGTCTCGTTGATGCGCGAGAACTCCGCCGGGCCCGTTTCCGAGAGCGTCGTCTTTAAGAGCGTGTAGCAGACGATGGCCGTCTCGCCGTGGACCTGCACGCGGGGCGTCAGCATGTCCAGGCGCGAGGGACTGCCGTTGCCGCCGCCTCGGATCAGATCGAGGTGGAAGTCCAGGCCGTCCACGCGGTACGGGGCGATGTACCATTCAAACGCCGACATATCCTCTGTGCTGTGAACACGATGCACTTCCGGGTCCGATGTATACATCGCGTGCAGCATCTTCTGGGTGATCGCCAGCACTTCCGCCTCCACGGCCTTATCTTCCGATGGTCATGTCATTCCTCCGATTTGGTGATTCGCATTTTCGAATTCTAACGCATTTGGGCCGTCATCCGTATTCCATGCCTGGGGCGAAGCGTGATGATCGGCATTGTGGCGATGGGGTGACCGGGGACGAGGTGAAAGCGCCACTTCTGGGCGAGGGTGGCGAGCGTGAGGATCAGCTCCATCCAGGCGAACTGCTCGCCGATGCACACGCGCGGGCCGCCGCCGAATGGGTAGTAGGCGAATTTGGGGAGCGTTGATTCGAACTCAGGCGTCCAGCGGCTGGGATCGAAGCGTTCGGGATCGTCGTAAAATCGCGCGTCGTGGTGGGTGACGGATTGGGAGACCAGAACCACGGTTTCCTTGGGAATGGCGTATCCACCGATCATGCAGGGCGTAATGGCGCGCCGGCCGATGACCCACGCGGGCGGGTAGAGACGCATGGATTCGGCGATGACTTTGCGTGTGTACGGCAGGTTTGGGAGATCGTCGACGCCCGGGACACGGTCGTTCAAGGCCGCGGCCAGTTCGGCGTGCAGCGTGGTTTCGATTTCGGGATGCTGGCTCAGCAGATACCAGGTCCAGGCGAGGGCGTTCGCCGTCGTTTCATGGCCGGCGAGGAAGATGGTCATCGCTTCGTCGCGGATCTGTTCATCGGTCATCCGCGCGCCGTCTTCCTCCTCATCGCGGACGGCGAGCAGCATTGAGAGCAAGTCGCCCCGGTCGTCGTTCGTGCGCCGATGCTCGGCGATCATGCGGTAAATGACAGCGTCCAAACGGGCGCGGGCGGCGTTGAACCGGCGCACTGGGGGCAGCGGCAGGCGGGCCAGGACGTCGGCGAAGGGAAGCATCAGGAGATGGAACATCTGGATCGCTTCATCCAGAGCGCCGCTGATCTCGGCGGCTTCGTTTTCGACATCCGCGCCGAACAGCGTCTTGCCGACGATCCCCAGCGTTAGTCGCATCATCTCCGTCGCGACATCGACTGTTTCCCCATCTTGCCACCACTCGGCGGCGCGCTCCGCTTCCGACGCCATCACGCGTCCATACTCCGCGATGCGCTGCCGGTGAAACGCCGGCTGCATCATCCGGCGCTGGCGTAGATGGCGTCCATCCTCGCTGGTCAGCAAGCCCTCTCCCAAAAGTCGCTTCGCCCGCTGTAAGCCCCTCCCCTTATGAAACTGTTTGGCGTTCGTCACCAAAATATCGCGGATTAAATCTGGGTGATTGACCATCGCCATGGGCTGCGGGCCGATCTGGAACGAGACGACATCGCCGTAATCGCGCGCCAGCATCCTGAGGAAATCGATGGGATCTTTTCGGAAGCGGCGGGCGCTGCCGAGCAGGAGGGTGGACTTGGGGCCGGGCGGAAGCGTGGTCATTGGAGATTCCTGGCGCTGAGAATGTGACGTATGCATATTATGCACGAAGTCGGCGTGCGTTATTCGCCCTGAAGTTTAATTTTCGCCTCCAATGCGCACAATAAGAAAGTAAGAAGCGGCGGATCTTCATCGCCACAGTAAGATTCACAACGAGAGAAAGACGCAGGATTCTATGACGACGGATCAGATTACCAAGCAATTCCTTGATGCGCTCTTTCGACTCGAGTCGCGCCGGGATATCGAGACGATCTCCGCGCTCTTTGCAGAGCAGAGTGAGATCGGCAATATCCTCGCCGCCGAAAAGTATGTCGGCCCCGCCGGAGCGCACGAGTTCTGGACCCTCTACCGTGGAGTATTCAGCGACGTTCACTCCAACTTCCGCAATGTGATCGCCTGCGAAAACCGCGCGGCGCTGGAATGGACCACCGCCGGCCGAACTCCAGAAGGGGCTCCTGTTACCTACAGCGGCGTGAGTATTCTGGAGACCAACGACCAGCAGATCACACGCTTCCAGGCGTATTTCGATCCCAGCAGTTTAGGCCGGCAAATTGAAGCCGGTTCTGCTCAAGACACAAGAAAGGCGACAGCCATGCCCGATATCGATCCCACACAGCCGGTTGAACCGGTCATCACCGAAGACCCCACGAGCGACGGAGTGGTCGGCGGCGTTTACACGCCCCACGACACCACCCCGTTCGACGGCGCGACGATCCCCGGCGAGCACGAACCCGTGGACGCCGACACCACGACCAACACCTACGAACCCGTCGCCTCCAGTTACGGCAACCAGAGCAATGTCACGCCGCGGCCGGATGTGTACGACGATGTGGTTCCGGGCAATTTAGACGAAAGTACGGAGAAGGAAAGCGACTTCGAATACGACACAGAAGAGGTCAAGGCGTTGGTGTAAGGGCCTATTTCCCCGCTCCAAACTCTACCTCATTCGCCCAGTGCGTCATCCAGTCGTTGTGGAACGCCAAAAAGTTGATCTTGGACACGCTGCGCCCCGTCGCCAATTCGTACGACGGGGCGCCGTTGTCATTGACGCGGAACGTGAATTTGATGGTTTGATGGGCGTCGACCCGCTTGCGGACCAATGGGATCTCGGACCAGGGGAGGGCGAGTTCGACGATGCGCGTGTTGCCCTCGCGTGTCATGGAGAGCTTGGCGGCGTCGACAGGGCCGCCGTCGATCCTGGATTTTGGCTGCCTTGGGTAGAAGTGCTTGCGCGGGACGCCGGGAGCGAACAGGCGCCAGACCTCAGTCCCGCCTCCGTAGGCGGGCGCTACGGCGTTGAGGGCGTACTCATAATCCGTGTCCCAGTAGGCGATGAAGCCCGGCATGGTCCCCCTCGGGCTCACCGCCCACGACTTCTTATTCTCATCGATCACATTGAACGCGATCTGTACGTTGTCCGTGCCGCTGCCCGACGGCAGTGCGGGGTTCTTACGATAAGAGAACCGGCGCACGCCGGCGGGCCATGTCAGCGGCGTTGTCTTGGCCTTGTCGGCGTAAGAGACGGCGGGGTAGAAATATTCGTCGTCATTGCGCTGGGCGAATCGAATGTTGCCGTCGTAGGGCGTGGTGTCGGCGATCTTCGCGGCGAAATAGAAGTATCGGTCGTCATAGGCGAGGTAGCCGGCCGTCTGGCCGCTCGCGGCGGTTTCATCGAACTTTTGAAATGGCAGCCAGGCTTTTTCCGTGAGGCTCGCGGCGATCCCGCCGCCGGTCAGGATTTGCGGTGGGACGCCCGTCCAATCGTCCAGCTTGCCGTCGATCTGGACCGTACGGCGCGGCAGATAATTCACATGCAGTGTCTCATCGTGTGTCGCGGAGCCATCTGGGCCAGCATTGAACGTGGTCGTCATGGGATATGCGTTGCTTGGGCTCTCCGTTCCGGAAATATCCAGTAAGACTTCACGTGTTTCATTCGCCGCCAGCCGAAGCGAGGGCGGCGCGGCGACCGTAAGATCTCCGAGCTTGACTTGCAGAGAGCCGGCGATAGTCCGATTTAAGATATTGGTGATCTTGAGACGCAGCTTTGGATGCGTGGCGATCGGCGCGGTGAGATCGTGCGCGATGATCTCGACCGGCTCATATCCTAAAATGCGCGCAGACTTCAGCGCCGCCGTCAGGCGCGTGAACGAGCCGGGCGTCCCGTCCGTCCTCAGGAAGTAGCCGAGGGCGTTGAGCGGTACGGTGAACGAGCCGGGCTGGTGGGGAGCGGGGTTGCCGCAGAAGTCAAATAGCTGGAACTCGCCGCGCGGATCGGCGATGGCCATGGTCCCGTTGAGCAAGGGAGGAGGCTCGGGAGCGGCGGGATGAAGCGCGGAGACATCCTCCTGTCCATGCACGGTGCGAAACAGCAGCTGGTTTCGATCATAAAGCCCGCCGAGGTCGCCGCCGACGACGATTGTCCCATCCTCGGGATTGGGATGATTGTCTTTGGGCAGACCGTCGAACACAAACACCCACGGCAAACCGTTGGGAAAGAGAATTTTATCAAACGGGCGCTGTCCTAAAAATGTCTGCACGGCGGCCACGGCCGCCGCCGGCGGCCACGCCTGCACGATGTGAAGCGGGGCGCCCGCACTGTCCTTCAAGTTGGCGTTCTCGAAGACGTTGCCGCGCCAGATCCCGTTGGTTCGCTGCTGTCCCTGGGCGCGCATCGACGCCGCCAGCAGCGCCAGGCGATCCTCGGAGTTCGCCATCCAGCTTTCCGTATCCCACACCTGCACTGGCCCGTAGGGCGACTTGCGGTCCCGCCATGCGGGGATCAAGGCCGGAACGCCGGCGAGCGGCTGGTAGTGAATGCTGACAAAGTCGAGATGGGGAAGAAACGTATCTTTACCGTCGGCGAAGAACTTATCGAGGGCGTTGCTGGACGAGCATGCGCCGCCGACCCGGACCCGGGCGCCTGTTTTTCGCGCATCTTCGACACCCGCCGCCATGCGGGTGTACATCTCCCGGTAACGGATGCTGTCCGCGCCCCAGCCGGAGATCGAGATCCCCTCCCACGGCTCGTTCCAAAGCTCCAATGCATTCACGGGACCCTTGGGAAATCCAAACTCGCTCGCGACTTTCGTGCACCACAGTTGAAAGTCGGGGTCGCTGGAGGGCAGCCAGGCGTAATCGCCCTTGGTTCCGTACATCACATCATCGGCGTCGAGAAACAATCGCAGATGATCCAGCGGGATCGGCGTCAGACCCGGCGCCGCGCCCACGGTCAGCATCACGGTGATATTGTTGTCCTGCATCAGCTGCAGCCGGTCTTTGAGATCTTGATACTGCTTGGCGAAGTTGGGTGACGTGGTGGGAACGTACCCAACCTCCATGCGCGCCGCCTTCACGCCCAGGCGTTTGAACAGACCGATGCTTTGTTCGTTGATGTCGCGGGGCCAGGGGATGTCGAGCGAATTGGCCGGCGCCTCCACACGCTCCGAAGACGCGGGCAGCGACCGGACCACCGACGCCGCGAAGGCGCGTCCCGCCGCGCCCAGATCCAGCATCAGCGCGTAGCCCCCGAAAGTCTCGGGGATTGCGGGCGTCACCGTCACCTCCCGCGTTTCGCCCGCCGCCAGCTTTACATCCACGGGCGCGCCGCCGCAATCGGCGATCTTGAATAGGTTAGGCCGCCAGATATCGCCCGCTCGTCCCCGCGTGCCGTACTGGATGACGTCGAGCCGCCCCGGCGCATCGATCGCCTTGTCCGACGTGTTCGTGACCCGAAACGTAAACGACGGCTTGTCTCCCGGCCACAGCACATTGGCGACAACATCGGCTTTGACTTCCTGGACGGTAAACTGCGGCGTTGTGGAAACGCCGAATACCGCGCCGTTGTCTTTCACCAGTTGCGATCCATTTACCATCTGCGCGTGTGCGGCTTCGGTCAATGCTCCAATGCACAGAGCCGCCCATCCCAGCAGCCGGAGTCGTCGTAAAATTCCCATGATCATGAGTGCTCCCATTGCGCCGCCGCCTTGCGGCTTGTGAGTTATCGTACCATGGTAATTGTACGGGGTTCTGTGAATTTTACAGGTACACTGCGATTACGAAGGAGGAGCGTTATGACAGAGGCTTATCTGGAAGTTTTGGATCTGGGATATTTCGAGGCGCCGTTCGCGTTTGAGGGACTGGCGGACGAGAACGTTTGGAAACGGCCTGCCCCGGGGCTTCTTTCCGTCGGGGAACTGGCGGGGCACATTGCCTACTTGTCAAGTCTCATCACATTGTGAACAACTGTGACGCGTTCGGAACTGGGTAGGCTCCTGGTTAAATAGGTCGGGCCGTTTCCCGTACCATTCGACTGTCGCCTCATAGGGCGTCTTGCGGCCAAGT
>NZ_JBDSQY010000204.1:0-13068 GCF_039929585.1 Capsulimonas sp. | reverse complement strand
TCGGACGAAAGCCGCCTGCGACAACAAAATCCTAATTACCCTTCCCTGCTTTCAAGGGAGGGGTCGGCCGAAGGCCGGGGGTGGGTCACCCGGAGGGTGGCGCGAAACGCCGGGGTGGGTCACGCCGGGAGAAGGCAAAACAGAGTGCTTGAAGGCTACAGCAAGAACCAGAAAAACCCCGCGCCGAGGCGCGGGGTTTTTCTGTTGGCGTTTGCCGGAGCGGCGTGTTACTTGCTGGTAACCAGCAGGTGGCCCGTCGCTTGATCGTACTGAACGTTGACGTCCATCGCGGTGGACAGGAACGCCATCGGAACCATCGTCCGGCCTTCGGCCAGATACGGAGCGCTCGGCATTACCATCTTCGTGTCGTTGACTGTCGCGGTGCGCGCGCCGATCTTCAGGGCGATGTCCTTGTCGCCGCTGACGGCGCGCACGGTTCCGGTTTTGCTCTCCCAGGTCAGTTTGCCGCCCTGATACTCGAAGATCTGGCGGAACGGGCTGAAGAGAACGTTGCCGTGTGCGGCCAGCGGGCGGTCGAGACGGATCACCGTGCTGTTGAACAGGACCGAGGTCTGGCCCTTGGCGTTCAGCAGGCTGCGGGTGGAGCTCGTGGCGCCCGTGTGGATGCGGACATGCTTGGGAGCGGGCACGTGGACGATGATCTTTTTCACCATCGGGACCGACGTCTGCACGGCGGCCATATTCACGCGGATCGGCGTCTCCACCAGCTGAAGCTTCGCGGTCTTCGCCTGGGTCAGCGGGTGGGGCTGCGCCAGGATCGGCTTTTCGGCCTTCGGCTGCGCCACGATCACTTTCGTCGCCTTCGGCTGAACGATCACGGTTTTGGTGATCTTGGCCTGGGTAACGACGACTTTGATCGCCTTCGGCTGAGCGACGGCGACCTTGACAGCTTGCGGCTGAGCCACGACGACTTTTTCGGTCTTCGGGGCGGTCAGGATCGGCTTGACAGTCTTCGGGGCGGTCACTGCGGGAGCGGCCAGATACGGCGCGGGGGCCGTAGCGGCGACGCCGGCGTTCACGTGGATGATCTGCACCGTCGGCGCGATCTTCATCGGAGTGACCTTGCCGGCGCTCGCAACTTTCGGAGCCTTCACCACCGGCTGAGCGGCGATGGCGGAATCCGGGGCGGGCTTGGGCTTGAAGCCGGTGACCGGAGTCGCGGGCTTGGGCCGAGCAGTGGTCGTCTCAGGAAGGAACGGGTCCGAGAGCTGCGAGCCGAGCGAAGCGCCGCCGGTCTCATCGAAGAGATCCTCGCGCTTGGCGAGCATGATCTCATGCTGCGTGCGGTGCGTTTCGCCGGAAGCGATGGCGGGCCCGGAGAGCTTCTTCACTGCGGGCAGCTGGGGCCGGCGGGCAAGTCCCGAGGCTTTGACACGCGGCGCGGCCGGAACGTCCGGGACGAACGGGCTGGTCAGGTCGGATCCGCCCGTGGGAGCCTGCAAGTCGAAGCTCTTGGCGACGAGCGTCTTGGACGCGACCGGGGCGCGCTTGACGGCGGCCTGGGCCAGTGTCGCCGGAGCGGCGGGGCGCACGCTGGTCTTCTTGCGTGGCAGCGGCTGGGTGGCGACCGGCATTGGCGCGATCGACTTCGGCTTTGCCGAGGCAGTGACACGAGTGTCCAGCGGGCGGGCGTCGGTGGTCTTCGGCGCCGTGGGCTGCTTGTCGCCGCCGTCCTTCAAGTCCGTGCGGATCGCGGTGCGTCCACCCGGGTTGTTGACGTACACGCGCATCGTCTTGGCCGGTCCGAGCTTGTCGGATTCGTTATAGCCAAAAGACTGGATCGTGTGGTAGCCGTTCGGGTACGTGGTCGTATCCCAATCGTACTCGTAGGGTGGGTAGTTGCGCAGCGTCTTGAACACGTTGTCGACGAACACCGAGACATACGGCGCTTTGCCGCTGGCGTCGGTCGCGTCGAGCTGGATCTTGACGGTGCCCTGAACCTTCTCTTCGGGAGCCGGGCTCATATAGCTGAGCTGGGGAAGAGCGTTCGGAGTCGTTTGAGTGGGAGCCGCGATGCGCGGGCTGTCATTCTGATCGTCGCCGACGAAAATGAACGAACTCTTGGCCGAGACAACTTCGGCGTCGGCCGCGATCGCTCGGATCACGATCCTATGCGTGCCGCCGATCATCTGGGACGCATCGACCAGGAAGGAGATCACGCCGCGCTCCTCGGGAGCGTCCAGGTGTTTGGTGACGGCGCTGACGCCATCCACGAACAGCTCGATGGCCGTGATGCGGTTGGTGGCGGAGCCCTGGTAAAAGGCGGAAATCTCGACCGGCTTTTCTCCGCTGAAGCTGGTGCGAGGAGTCGGGCTAAGTACGGTGACTGCTAAATTGCTGTCTGCGTTGCCCTGGATCGGGGCTGCATAAGCGCGATGCGGTCCGATTACAGAGAGGCTAAGGGCGGCGGCAAGCGCCACCGCGGCCGCCGTCACGCCGCGGGCCGGGGATTTCATGGAATTTCGCCTCCAAGCAGGTTGGGTTTCGGATTTTTGTGAACAGGTATAGAACGGTTTACTCTAACACAATCGTCTGGAGTTGTCAAGTCGATTCTCGTAAAGAATGTTTCGTTTTGCGAGGCTTGCGGGAATGATTCGCGCCTGTCACGCCGTACGCCGCGCCGAGCCTATTCGGAATACGCAGCCTGTCACCTTCCGACGACTTCTATCTCTGCAATGCACACTACAGAATTGAGCGCGCCAGGATAGCCAGAACAATTCCCATGCGTCGAGAAACGCGCCTCATTGCCGCCTTTGGTGATTGCGCCTGACTTTCTGAAGCTCGGTGCTAGCCAAGTTCGACCTCGGCAACTCGGACGACTAAGTTTACGCCATAGGGGTAACCAGAGCAGCGCACGGCGGCGATTCCCGCTTCCACGTTTTGGGTCCACGCCAGGTTTTCACCGTTGTCCAGCCAGCGCACGCTCTTGATCGGAGCATTGAGGTTTCCGAGCGTGCGCGGCCCCGCATCGTTGCCGCCCAGGGTCACATTCGCATCGCCCACCAGCGCGAGATCGTGGACGAAATAAAATAGCTTCTCTCCGCAGCGCAGCACGAAGTCGCGTCCCTGACACTGGATCTCCGTCGGTTTGGCCTCATAGATGGCGTCGCCGAGCAGACGCACCCAGTCTCCGGCCCTCCGCAGCGCGGCCGTTTCGTAAGCGGGGATCGCGCCGCCCGCCGTCGGCCCGACATTGAGCAGATAATTTGCGCCCGCCTTGCGGCACGCCGCCAGGTTTTGTATGATGTTGCCCGGCGCGAGATAATTGAAATCGTTCACGCCGATTCCCCAGTGCGAGTTCATCGTCTGGCACATCTCCACCGACACATATTTAGGCCATCCGGACCGGTTGGGCTGCTTGGGAAGCCCCTGCTCGAACGTCGTGGAATCCAATTCGGGGTTTCCCAGCGCCCCGCGCGCGTCCAATCCTGTATTGTTGATGATCATTGCTTCGGGCTGATGGCGCCGGATGGTGGCGTACATCCGATCTTCCTTCCAGTCGGCGCCGGCGCGCGACCAGTTGCCGTCGAACCACAGCCCGCCGATTTCGCCGTAATTCGCGCAAAGCACTTCGACGGAGTCGTTCAGATAGTCCAAATATTCGTTAAACTTTTCGTCAGAGCAGTTCGCCGAATCCCAGCGCCAGTCCAGTGTCGTATGGTAGAAAAATGGAACGATCCCCTCCGCGCGGCAGCCATCGACAAACTCGGCGATGAGGTCGCGGCCGGCGGGTGAGTGGGGGGCGTCGAAGTCATTCAAGCCACGGGTGTCATACAGCGAAAAGCCGTCGTGGTGGCGTGTCGTCAGCGTGATATACTTCATCCCGGACTCGCGCGCCAAACGCGCGATCGCGCGGGCGTCGAAGTCCGCCGCCGTGAACGTATCCTTCAGTTTTGCATATTCTGAAACGGGGATATGTTCGAGATGCTGCACCCACTCGCCGCGGCCCAGCTGGGAGTATAGCCCCCAGTGGATAAACATGCCATAGGCAAGCGTTTCAAAGCGCGCAATGCGCGGCTCAGGTGTGGGAATGAGAAGCTTGGCGTTCACAAAGTTATCCTTGTGTTGGGGGGAGATGGGAAAACGGAAGAAGCGATTCAATAGGACAGCGAGGCTATACGCGTCCCGCCTCACGGCGGTCCACGAAACACCTCGCTGTCGCTGCTACCTATGGTGGGACGATGGCGCGGGACGCCATTCATGACCAGCGAGTGACGGTTCACCCGGAGGCTGCACGATCCCGAAGGTTAAAAGGGTCTAACCCTCGCCACCGCCCTGTAAACTATGATCCAAATTCATGTACCTCCTTTGTGTTTGAGATAAGTTATTTAACCACACTTTGGGCCTGGTGTCAACAAGCAATCTTTGGGTTATTTTTGTTATTTCTCCAGGAAGTACCGCACGCTCGTGACGATGACGTCGTGCCGGCTGGAAAGGGCGAAGCGCAGCAGCGGGCCGGCCTGGTTGTGCAGGATCCGATGCCACCATTTGCGCGTGACCAGTTCGGGTACGACCACCGTCACGACATCATCGGTGCGCTCGCTTTGGACGGCTTCGATATAGCGCAGCATCGGGCCGATCAGCGAGCGATAGGGCGACTCGATGATCACCAAAGGCATGCCGCCGGACCAGGTGTCCCACTCTTCCTTGAGGCGCTTGGTGTTTTCGGGACTCGTCTCGATATAGACCGCACGCGCGTCTTCGCTTACAACGCGGGCGTAGGCGAGGGCCTCGACGATGCCCCGATGGAGGCGCGGCACCAGAACCAGCACCACGTTGCGGCTTGGCTCGACCGGCGTGAAGCCTTCCAGGGTCAGCTCCTCGCGAAGCTGCATGTAGTGGCGGTTGATTTTATAGAACGTCACCACCATAATCGGCACGAGGACGATCACGAGCCACGCGCCGTAGTGGGGATGGTACGGCCCAAAGTGGAAGTGAGGGCTGATGATGGCGCCGTCCGCGAATTTGGAGTAGCCGATGACCAGAGTGACCGCACCCGTCGCCAGCGCACCCAGCGCATTGAAGAACAGGCTCAGCTGCCAGCCCGGCGTGCGCAGCCGCAGCCAGCGCAGCACCATGCCGATTTGGGCGAGCGTAAAGCTCGTGAAAACGCCGATGGCGTAAAGCGCCAGCAGCTCCTCGACGATGCCGTTGAAAAGATAGATCAGCGCGCCCGCCGCCACCGCCAGAATGATAATTCCGTTGGAGAAGGCGAGCCGGTCGCCGAAGTTCGCGAGCTGCCGGGGCAGGAAATTGTCCCGAGCCAGCATCGAGGCGAGCTGCGGGAATCCCGCGAACGCGGTGTTCGCGGCCAGCACCAGGACGAGCGCAGTGGAGATCTGAACGACCCAGAACATCCAGTGCAGCGCCGGCGGCCAGGCGCGCTCCGCGACCATACCCACGACGCTCTTATACCCGCCGGCATGCTGGTCCATCGGCTGAATGCCGAACTGTTGCGCGATGTAGGTTAGGCCGAAGAACATGACGATGGCGAGCAGGGCCATCCAGCGCATCGTAATGACGGCGTTCTTATCCTCCGGCTTTTGGAACAGAGGAACGGTGTTCGAGATCGCTTCCACGCCGGTCAGCGCCGTACAACCCTGGGAAAAGGCTTGCAGAAGCAGATAGATCCCCACGGTTTGGAAGGGAATCAAATTGCCGTTGATCGCATGACCCGCCTGCAAAGCGTTGGTGGCGTAGCTGGCGTGCGTCGCAATCGCGAAAACGCCGGCGAGGATCGTGGTGACGACCGCGACCACGAAGACGTAGGTTGGCGCGGCGAACACCCCGCCGGTTTCCCGCACGCCGCGCAGATTCAGCAGTGTGATCACCAGAATGATGACCAAACAAATGGGCACCAGATGCGTATGGAGTCCGGGCGCCATCGTGACGACGGCCGCCATGCCCGCCGCGACGGACACCGCAACGGTCAGCACATAATCCACCAGCAGCGATCCGGCGGCGACCAGCGCCGCGAGCGTGCCGAGGTTATCGCGCGAAACGGGATAGGCGCCGCCGCCGTCCGGATAGGCGTAGATGATCTGCTGATACGACAGCACGACGACAATCAGCAGCGCGCAGATCCCCACGGCGATCGGCAGGGCGTAGGGCAGCGCGCTGCCGTGCGCGCCCTGAAGGATCATCAGGATCCCGAGGATCGCCTCGGTGGCGTAGGCGTTGGAGCTGAGCGCATCGCTAGAGAAGATCGGAAGCGCCAGGTACTTGGGAAGACGCTGGTGGCCGGCGCCCGATGTTGGGAGCGAGCGGCCAAAGATGAGCTGCCGGATGCCTCCCACGGCGCTGTGGTATTTGGGCGGTGGGGGCAGCTCGGGGGTGTCATCGCCTTGCGGCGAGTTCGACGAAAAGGGGCTTGGCATAGAATCTCGTGTCCCACGGCAAAATTTGAACGAACAGCCGTAAGACCGTTGGGTATTTTACCTAGGACGCGGCGGCAAGTCAATAAAGAGGAATCGCCGCCCCGCGCGGCGCAATCACACCACGCCATGCCACTTCACGAACTGACCTGCGCCGCCTGCCACGCGCGCTACACCATCCTCGTCGGGATGACCGCCGCCGCCGACAGTCCCGCCTGCCCGCGCTGCGGCGCGGAACACGGCGTACGCCGGATCAGCCGATTTGCGCGCGGCCACGCCTCCGCCGATGTTCCTTCGGACAATCCCTCCGACCCCGCCTCCATGCGCGCTTGGGCCGATGCCGTTCAGAGCGAAACCGGCGAACGCCTCGGCGACGAATTCGACGAGTACATCGACAGCGCCGAACGCGGGAAAGAGGCTGGTACTGAGTAATTACTCCGGATGCGTGTCGAGCAGATCCTGCGCCTTCTTTTTCGACGCATCGTCTCCCGTCGCCAGAACCTTCGTCCATTCGGCGCGTCCATCTTCAGTCTTGCCGGTCTTGACCAGCGCGGAGCCAAGCATCAAGTGCGTGTCGGGATCGTCGGGCGCCAGGGTGGCCGCTGTGCGCAGCGCGGGGATCGCCTTCTCATAGTTTCCCTGGTCGCTGTAGGCGAGGCCGAGATTTTGATAGGCGAGGTCGAGTTTTGGGTTCAGCCGAATGGCTTCCTGGTATTCAGCGATCGCCTCGTCCAATTTTCCCAGATGGTAAAGCGCGACCCCAAGGAAATTATGGTTATCCGCGTCTTTTGACGCGATGGCGAGCGAACTTCGAAAGTACTTCGCCGCCTCTTCATACTTGCCGCTATTCGACAAACAGATCCCCAGATGGGCTTGATAGTCGGGATCTTTGGGGGCGAGGCGTACGGCTTCGCGAAACTCGAAGATCGCCTCCGTCTGCTTGTCCGTATACATCAGCGCCATCGCCAGGTTATTGTGCGCGGCGGCCATAGTCGGATCGAGGCGAATCGCGGCGCGCTCTTCCGTGATTTCCTCCGCCCGCCGGTCGAGCGCGCCGAGCGATGCGCCGACGATATTGTGCGCATCTGCGGAGGTGGCGTCCAGACGGATCGCTTCGCGCCCCTCCGTGATCGCGTTTTCATAATCGGCCGTCAAGTAATCCATGGTTGCCAGATTAAGGCGCGCCTGGAAGTTTTTTGCGTCCGCCTTGACGGCGCCTTGCAGCGCCGTCTTTGATCCCGAGTAATCTCCCGCATCGTAGAGTGCATCCCCCAGCGCCAGATGCGCTAAAACGTCACCGGGATGCAGGCGGACCTGCTCGCGCGCCGCTTTGACGGCGTCCGATACGGCCTGCGCCGCAGGCTTGGCGGCGTCTTCCGCCGCATGGCTAAGGGACGAGGTGAAGAGCATGGCGAAGGACGCGGCGGCGCAGGAGAGCGCGAGGATGCGTGAGCGGTTCATATAATGGGCCTCGGACGTAATCACAAAAAGAAGGGCGCGGGATCGATCCCGCGCCCTTCGGCGTCTGCTTGCTGTATTGTATTGCACGGACCGTCAGAATGAAGATTACTGGCGCGCTTTCAAGTTCTCGAATGAGATCTTAGCTGATTCCAGTGACGGGATCTTTGGCTCATCGTGCTCCACGATCAGCCATTCGGTCCCGATCTCCGTGGCGGCGGTGAGGATGGCGTCCAGCGGAAGGTCGCCGGTCCCCACTTCGGTCAGCGCCTTTTCGGAAAGCTTCCAGTCCTTGATGTGCAGCAGAGGCGCGCGGCCTTGGAACTTCTTCAGGTATTCGGCGGGGTCTACGCCGGCGGCGAAGACCCAGCAGGTGTCGATCTCCGCCTTCACCACCTGCGCGTCGGTATTGTTGAAGATCAGATCCAAGCCATACTCGCCATCGAACTTTTGGAATTCGAAGTCGTGGTTATGGTAAGCGAGGGTCAGCCCGTGCGTGCGCAGGGTTTCGCCCAGGTCTCCCAGCTTCCCAGCGATCGCCTTGTAAGCGGCGCCGTCGGCGCGCTGGTCTTCGCCCAGATACGGCACGACGACATAAGCGTTGCCCAGCGACAGATTTTCATCGATCACCTTCGCGATGTCCTTTTCCAGTTCGTCGATGCTGACATGGCTTCCGGCGACTTTTAAGTTATTGTCGTCGAGCAGCGAGCGCAGCGCCTGTACGGACAGATCCCCGCGTCCGGCGAGCTCGACGCCGGCGAAACCAATCTCGGCGACCTTCTTCAGCGTCCCCGCAAAATCCTTCGCGGTCTCGTCGCGAACCGTATATAGCTGCAATGCAATCGGTAATTTAGACATCTCTCGGTCAATCCTTTCGGGACGGTTCCCTAAACCCTAAAGTTCATCACAATCCCACTGAAATCCTTCGTTTCGCGTCTCATGACATTTTCTGTTAAGCTTTCATTAAGCTTACCCATTCTTGGCCTTCCGGCCACATCAAACCGGTATACTGAGAGCAGGCAAGCGAAATTACTGTTTTCGCTTAGACTGCGCACAGGCTCGACGACTACCAAGGCATACTCATGAACAAACTGCTCCGTAACTCTTCCGTCCTCGCCTCAGGAGCGATCGTCACCGCCATCCTCGCGCCCGTATTCGCCAAAGGATTGACGACGGCGCCCGCCCCCGGCTTCGCGCCCGACGACGCTTGTGTTGGCAACGCTCGCCATCTCGCGCAGGCGGTTCTCACTTACGCTCAGGATTATGACGGCAAGCTTCCGCCTACCGACACCCAGGCGCACTTCCAGGCGGTCGTCACGCCCTATTTGACCAGCCCGTCGGTCTTCACCTGCCCTGCGACGCATCTGGCCTATGTTCCCAATCCGGCCATTGGCGGCCACGATGTTTTCGAATATCGGACGACATCGGGCGCGACCGTCCTGTTCCAGGATGTTGCTGCGCACAGAGATCATTTATCTACTCTTGCGTTTGTCGATGGTCACATCGAACGTGGAGGCGTCGAATCAGGAAACCCGACCAGCATTAACCGAAGCCATCTGAGGCAAATTGCTCTTGCGGCTTTGCAGTATGTTCAGGACAACGACGAACATTTTCCTTTAATGGATACGGCAGCGCATGCGAAAGCGGCCCTATCGTATTACACAACCGGCGAGTATGTATTTCAGAGCCCCATTAGCGGGCAGCCGTACGAATTCAACACGAACCTAAGCTATGCTTTCTTTGGGTCTATCCTTGATCCTACAAATACCTTCCTCGCACAGGATGCTATTGCACCACCTGGTGGTATTCGCGCCATCGGTTATGCTGATGGACATGTTACTCCAAACACTGCAAAGCCGACATCAGGGGCTGACGCCAATCGCTTAAAGCAAATTGGTTTTGGAATACTCCGATATAGTCAGGATAATAATGACTTACTTCCGCCAATGCAGACAGAGCAAGGATTTGAAGCGGCGCTTCGTCCGTATCTGGATATCTTTGTAAACCCTCTGACTAACCAGCCATATATTCTCAATGCTTCTCTCAGTCGCCAATCTCTGGCTAGTTTGCCGGATCCTTCCAATACTTGGCTTGTTAAGGACCCAACAATCAACACCGACGGAACTCTCTTTGTTCTTTTTGCCGATGGCCACGCGAAGGCGCGTCTCTACCATCTGGCCCAGCACATCTCCGTAGGGCCAAATAACGAAACCCGTCTTTTCTGGAGTCAGGCCGAAGGCGATATCGCTCTTTCGCGGCTGTCCGCAACGGGTGTGGAGTTCAGCCGTGCGACACTGTCGCAGGGTGCAGGAGTCATTAAGAGCATCGCGACATCTCCGACGGGCTACACTCGGATCTTGATCAGTGGTCCCTACACCACGTCTCTTTTGACGCTTAACCCCAGTTTCTACCTGACACAGAAAACAGATTACGGCCCGTACGATGGCTGGGGGCCTGTCTCAGTGTCTGTCGGCGGCAACAATCAGCCCCGTCTGCTCTGGAACCGCTACGACAAATCGTCGGCCATTTGGCAGGCGTCGGCGGCGAACGATTATCTGAGCGACAAGCGCTATGCGCTCGCAAGCGGCGACATCGCTACCGGCCTTGCCGTCGCGCCGGATAACTCGCAGCGGCTGGTGTGGACACGACCCAGCGGCGAAGTGCGGTTCTGGACGCTTGCGGCGGCCGGGGATATTCTGAGCCAGAGCGGCGTTCCGCCCTATCACGATTGGAAAGCCAAGTCCGTGACCGTGGGCCCGAACGGCAACACTTGGGTGCTGTTCGCGGGAACGGGCGGCTCTTCGTTGATGACGATGAGCCCGACGCAGCAGCGCTTGAACAAGATTGACTTCCCCGCCGAGGCCGGATGGACGCCGCAGGAAGTGGGCGTCGGCGCGGACGGATACGCTCGTGTTTTGGCCACGAACGTAGATGGACGTGGCCGCCTGCGCATCTATAACAATGCCGGCGCCTTGTTAAGCTCTCACGAGTTTGCTCCTTACTAACGGAGCGGTGGATTTCGATAGAGCGTTAGAAGTCTCAACAGTATCTAAAAAGACCGTGCACAGGCTTACCGACGAACTAAGGATCACATGGAAAAACTATTTCGGAACGCATCCGTCATTGCCGCTGGAGCGATCGTAGTCGCAATTCTGGCGCCTGTCCTGGCGAAAGGGCTTACGCCGGCGCCCGCGCTGGGCTTCGCGCCCGACGACGCTTCGGTCGGCAATTCTCGTCTTTTGATCGATGCCGTATTCCAGTACGTTCAGGACAATGATGAAAACCTGCCTCCGACGGATACTGTCGCTCATTTCCAGTTCGCCGTTTCGCCATATTTGGAGAACAAATCGGCCTTCACAAGTCCCGTGACACATTTAGCGTACCAGCCCAATCCGGCCATCGGCGGTCATTCGCTGGCTGAGTTTGCTTCGCCCAACAAAACGGTTGTTTTCCAGGATGTGAAAACTTCGGGTACTGCAAAATTTACCGTCACATTTCTCGACAGTCATATCGAGCAAAATGGTCAGATTGCAGGTGTCTTTAACCCTGTCCAGGTCTCCGCGTCCCGGTTGAAGCAGATCGGACTGGCGACGCTGCAATATGTGCAGGACAACGACGAAAGTTTCCCACTGCTGGACACGCCGGCCCACGCTCAGAAGGCGCTGATGCCTTATGCGAAAAGCTTAGGCGTTTTCTACAGTCCTATCAACGGAGAAGCCTACCAGTTTAATTCGAACCTGAGTTACGCTACGCTTGCTTCGCTGGCCGATCCATCAACAACAGTTCTCGCTCAGGATCCCACAGCCAATGCGGATGGTATTCGGGCGATTGTCTACGCAGACGGTCATGTCACACCCGCCAATAATAATCCGGATAATCCTGATAATCCGGGCAAGCTGGGCGTCCAAGACGCCGGCAACCTCAAGTTCATTGGATTGGGAATTTATCAATATGTACAAGACAACGACGAGTTGTTTCCGAACTTCCGAAGCGAAGCGGCCATCGAAGCGGCGGTTAATCCCTATCTCCATAACACGTCGGTATTTGTGAGTCCGTCCACTGGTTTGAATTACGCATACAACACGAATATGAGCGGGATTGCGTTGGCGCAGATCGACTCTCCCAGTGAACTGTGGATGGCGCGTGACCGGACGGCGAATTCCGACGGATCAGTAAATACCCTTTACGCGGATGGCCATGTGAGAACTCGTTACGCATTCATTGCGCAGCATATCTCCGTGGGGCCGAATAATGAGACGCGCCTGGTCTGGAACCGAGGGGATGGAATGGTGGCGTTCTCCCTCGTTTCATCCGTGGGGGCAGAGCTTAGCCGAGGCCAATTGGGACAGAGCGCCGGAACGGTCAAGGGCATCTCGACATCACCTACCGGTTACACCAGTATTCTTATTGGAAATGGGAATACGGCGTCGATTTGGACGCTTAACCCCAGTTTCTACCTGACACAGAAAACGGATTACGGTCCATATGCCGGTTGGGGAGCGATCTCGGTCGGCATAGGCGGCAACAATCAGCCGCGTCTACTGTGGAACCGTTACGATAAGTCCTCGGCCATCTGGCAGGCGTCAGTCGCAAACGACTACATCAGCGACAAGCGCTACGCGCTCGCAAGCGGCGACATCGCTACCGGCCTTGCCGTCGCGCCGGATAACTCGCAGCGGCTCGTTTGGACGCGTCCCAATGGCGAAGTGCGGTTTTGGACGCTGTCGGCGGCTGGCGATATTCTGAGCCAGAGCGGGGTTCCGCCTTATCACGATTGGAAAGCCAAATCCGTGACCGTGGGGCCGAACGGCAACACGTGGGTGCTCTTCGCGGGAACGGGCGGCTCTTCGCTGATGACGATGAGCCCAACGCAGCAGCGCTTGAACAAGATCGACTTCCCCGCCGAAACGGGCTGGACGCCGCAGGAAGTAGGTGTCGGCGCGGATGCGTATGCGCGTATTCTGGCGACGAACGTGGATGGACGTGGTCGCCTGCGCATCTACAACACGGCAGGCGCGCTGCTCAGCTCGCATGAGTTTGCGCCGTTCTAAACAACTGCGAAATTTTGGTGTCAATGAAGAGGCCCACGTCGGTCCTCTTGAATGAGTTCGCGTTAATGCGCGAAGCGAATAAGGATAACTATGGGAAAATTGTTCAAAAACGCCGTCGTGGTAGCCTCGGGCGCAATCGTGGCGGCCATTCTGGCGCCTGTCCT
>NZ_JBDSQY010000203.1:0-28195 GCF_039929585.1 Capsulimonas sp. | reverse complement strand
TTCCCTGCTTCAAGGGAGGGGGCGGCCGAAGGCCGGGGGTGGGTCACCCGGAGGGGTGGCGCGAAGCGCCGGGGTGGGTTACTCAGGGTCGGACGAAGGCAGGGGGTAGGTCACGAGGGGTGGAAGCGCCGGGGTGGGTGGACATGGTACAATAACCCCAATCGTTTGCACGTCATTACTTCCCTGAAGAGGACCCGTATGCAGTTTCTCTACCGCTGGGCGATCAGCGCGATCGCTCTTTATCTCACCGTGCTGCTGGTGCAGCTTCTCATCCATCACGGTATCTGGATCGCGCCGGGAACCAAAGGCGTGATTGCGGCGGTGATCGCCGCCGCTGCGCTTGGGATCGTAAACGCTGTGATCCGGCCGGTGGTGCAGCTGCTCACGCTGCCGCTGACCTGTCTGACGTTCGGACTCTTTTCCTTTGTCATCAACGCGCTGATGTTTTGGCTGGTGGGCAATTTTGTGGATGGATTCCACGTCAAGGGATTTATCGCGCCGCTGCTCGGCTCGATCATTATGGGACTAATCTCGGGGATACTCAATAATTTCTTGATTTCTGACCGTGAAAAGCAGAGGCGATAATGGAACTTGTGGTGATTACCGGCATGTCCGGCGCGGGTAAGACAGTGGCCGCGCGCGTGTTTGAGGACATGTCCTACAATGTGGTGGATAACCTGCCGCCGGTGCTGCTGCCGGAGCTGGTGGAGAAGTGTCTGGCCGTGAAGGACCAGGGGATGGGCGGCCTGCTGGCGGTGGTGATCGACGCGCGCGCCGGCTCGTTCTTTATGGGCTGGGAGCCGGCGCTGAAGCTGATCCGGCGTATGGGCGTTGAGCCGAAGGTGCTGTTTTTAGACGCTGTGGACGCCGCGCTCGTGCAGCGCTTCAAAGAAACGCGCCGCAAGCATCCGATTTTCGACGAGCAGGGCGGGATACTCGGCAGCATCAAGCTGGAACGCACGATGCTGGAGCCGATGAAGGAAACGGCAAACAAGGTCATCGATACGTCGGACCTGGACACGCACTATTTTCGCAATCTTCTGCTTTCGGCCTTCGCGCCCCAGGACGATAAGAACAAGGGGCTGACCGTCACCATCTCCTCGTTTGGTTTCAAATACGGTCTGCCGCTCGATGCGGACTTAGTGTTCGACGTGCGGTTTCTCGTCAACCCCCATTATGTGGATGAACTGCGCCCCTGCGATGGGCGCGATCCCAAGGTTGAGGAGTTCGTGATGGCGGACCCGGACTGCGAGCCGTTTCTGGCGAAAATCTACGATCTTCTGGACTTTTGCGTGCCGCAGTACATCGAGGAAGGCAAGGCGTATCTGACCGTTTCCATTGGCTGCACGGGCGGACGGCACCGATCCGTCGTGGTTGCCGAGAAACTGGCCGCGCATCTGCGCGGGCGAGATTATCGGGTTCTGACCCAGCATCGCGACGTGGATAAGTAATGATCAAGCAATTGCGCTCGGCGGTGAAGTGGCTTTACCCAGGCATGCGGGTGAAGCGCTGGATGCTGCTGACGTTCCTCGGCGTGATGCTGGTGATCGTCGGCGCCGCGCTCGCCACGAATCTGATGGGCCTCACCTATATCCAAAATCTGGACGACTTGACGAAGCTGATCATTACCAAGACGCGCTTCCCACCTCCCAGCCCCTTTCAATTTGTGGTGATGGGATTGGTCATTGGCGCGATCGGCTTTACATTCGTGCTGATCTCCATCGTGCAGTTCAATCGATCGGTGCTGGCCGTGGTGGCCCCGGACGCGCGCGATAACCTCGCCGACCGCATCTTCGTGCGCCGCAGCCTTGCGCAGGGGCAGCGCATCGTCGTCCTGGGCGGCGGCACGGGGCTTTCGACGATGCTGCGCGGTTTGAAAGAGTACACCAGCAACATCGTCGCCGTCGTCACGGTGACCGACAACGGCGGCTCGTCCGGACGTTTGACCCAGCAGATGGGCATTTTGCCTCCGGGTGACCTGCGCAACTGTCTGGTCGCGCTCGCCGACGCCGAGCCGACGCTCTCTCGCCTGTTCCAATACCGCTTTGAGGACAACCACGAGGGCCTCGCCGGCCATAGCTTCGGCAACTTGTTCATTGCGGCGATGACGACGATCTACAAGGGAAACTACGAAGACGCCATCGCCGCGACCGCCAAGGTTCTGGCGATCCGAGGCAAGGTTTACCCATCCACGACACAGAATGTCGCCCTCCTAGGAGAGCTGGAGGATGGGACGATTGTCGAGGGCGAAACCGAGATCGTGCATCAGCCGCTGCCGATCAAGCGGATGTATATCCGGCCTGAGAGCGCCCAACCGCTCCCCGAAGTCCTGCGCGCCATCAAAGAAGCTGACGCGATTATTTTAGGTCCCGGCAGTGTCTACACCAGCGTTGTTCCCAACTTATTGGTGGACGGCATCGCCGACGCGATCTCGCGCAGCAAGGCTGTGAAGGTCTATGTCTGCAACGTCATGACCCAGCCGGGCGAGACGCAGGGCTTTACCGCCTCGGACCATATCAAGGCCATCGCCGAGCATGCGCCGGGCAAAAAGATCGTGACGCATGTGCTGGTGAACAAAGAACGTCCTGCGCCGGAGCTGCTGGAGAAGTACGAGAAGCACGGTCAGAAGTTTGTGGAGCCGGATCTGGACGCCATCCGGGCGCTGGGCTACACGCCGGTGCCGGGAAACTTCATCTCCCAGGAGGACGTGGTGCGGCACGATTCCGCACGGCTGGCCGAGGCGATTTTCCGGATTGTTCTCTGAGGGGGGCGCGCGAATAAATATTTCGAAAAAAGAAAGTGAAATCGGCGCGAGTACGTGGAATAATGATTTTAGAAGACGGGAATTGGCCCGCCATGGGAGGTTACGTGCATATGACGCCACCGCAGCCCAAGGTAAGCTACTGATCACGCCAGGAATTGGCGATACGCCAGTACGGACGGCCATTCAGAAGCAGGTAAGCGAACGATCCGGGGCCCAACCCCAAGGTTTGAACAAGGCGGCCGGACAACCCGACAGGCTATGTCGTCCTACCGATCTTCAATAAAATCGCTGTCCAGTCTCACAAATTTAAAAGAAAAACAGCTCCTTCCTCCGGTCCCCAATGACCGGAGAAAGGGGCTTTCTTTTTTAGGCCGCTCGCTCCAGCCCAAAGTTCTCCAAGTACAGTCCGCGAATTTTCCCAATCTCCTCGTCGGTCAATGGTTTCTGATCCGGCGCGGCGCAGAACTCTTCCAATTGCTGCTCGTCGTAGATGTTCGGCAGCGCGGAGGCCAATGTCGGTTCGCTCCATAGGAACTGCAGAGCGGCCTGGCCGAGCGTGCGGCCCGTGCCTTCGGTCAGGAACGCGAGCTGGGCGATCTTTTTGAGGCCGTCTTCAAGCCACGCCTTACGCTTGTCGGTGCTGGTGATGCGCCAGTTGCGATGGTCGCCGGGGGCGAACTCGGTTTCGGTTGTGTAGTTGCCTTCGAGCAGGCCGGAGGCATGCGGGACGCGCACCATGACGCCGCCGCCGGTCTCGCGGGCGGCCGCGAAGACGCGCTCGCCGAGCTGCTGTTCGAGCAGGTTGTAGATGATCTGGACGCTCGCCACATGGCGCTTCTGGAAGGAGTGTTCGCCTTCTTCGCTTTGGCGAATATCAATGGCCGGTCCGAGCGCCGTGCCGATGTGCCGGATCTTGCCTTCGGTCTTCAATTCTTCTAAGGTGGCGAAGAGATCGTCGTTGTCGATGGCGTCGACTCGGCAGTTATGTAACTGGTACAGATCAATATAATCGGTCCCGAGGCGCTTCAGGCTCTCCTCGCAGGCGCGCTTGAGATAGGCGGGGGACCAATCGTGCGGGCGCTCGCGCTGGCCGGGCTGGATGCCGGGGTTGGTGTAGAAGTCGTAGCCGAACTTCGTCGCGATCACCATTTTGTCGCGATGCTCGCCGAGCGCCTGCTTCAAAATGGTCTCGCCAAGGCCGTCGCCGTAGACGTCGGCGGTGTCATAGAACGTGACGCCGAGGTCGAAGGCGCGGCGCAGAAGGCGCAGGCGCAGCGCTTCATCGGTGACGCCCCACATCCCCGTGCTGACGGTCCAAACGCCGAAGCCGACAACGGACGCGGTCAAGTCCGTATTTCCAAATTTGCGATACTGCATGGCTGTTCGTCTCCTGTTGACGCAATGTCAACATTGTACCCCGCGCCGCCACGGGTCGGGTATAACGGAGACAAGGATGGTAACGTTTATGCTCCCGGAAACACTGACGGTCGCGCTCAAGGAATGGGCGGTGGTCCAGCGCTCGCTGCTCGAAGGTCACCAATTGATGCTGCTTCGCAAGGGCGGAATCATTGAAGAGACGGGCGATTTCGATCTGAAAGCTACCGAGTTTCTCATCTATCCCAACTACGCGCACGAGACAGAGCGGCTGGGGGACTTGCAGCCATGCTTCGGGCAGTGGCTGCGCGAGGAGGAAGCGCGCCGGCCTCCTGCGGGTTTTGTCCGGATCGAAGCCGCCGCCCAGGTGACCGATGTGGTGCGGGTGGATCACCGCGAGACAATAGTCAAGATGTCGCCGCAGCATATCTGGAGCCGCCAATTTATTGACGGTCGGTACGATTGGGAGCCCTATAAGCCGATTTTTCTTCTTTTGCTGCGCGCCTACGCTCTGCCCGAACCACGTGTCCTGCCGATCTTACCTTCGTATGGCGGCTGCCGATCGTGGATCGAGATTGTGGAGCCCATTTCTACCGTGGGGGCGGCGCCCGCCGTTTCGGATGAGCATTTTGAGCGCCGGCGGGAGCTGACTCGTGGATTGCTGGAAGATTGATCGCGGGGCGCCCTGAGAAGATTGCTTTGACCTGCCGATAATGAACGCGTAGAATCCTCGGTGAATGTAGGGGTAATCATGCTTTCTTCGCGTCAAAGGCTGGGAGAACTACTCGTCTCCCATCGGCTCATCTCTCAGGAGCAGCTGGAAAATGCGCTGGCGGCTCAGCGTCATCGGTTTCAGCCGCTGGGTCAGATCCTGATGCAGCAAAATCTGATCACGGAAGAGCGACTCCTGCAGGCGTGCGCTCTGCAAAAGGGGTTCGCCGCCTGGCACCTCCAGCACGATCCGCCCACCAAGGAAGCGCTGGAATTCGTTCCCGCGAATCTTTGCCGCAGCTATCAGATCCTCCCGGTGCAGGCCAAGGCGGGACGCCTGTTCCTGGCCATGCGTGACCCAAGCGACGTCGACGCACTTGATATGGTTCGCGATCTTTGCAAACTTCGTATCGAGCCTGTTTTGGCGAACGAAGACCGTCTTGCGGCCCTGATCGAAGAAATCCATGGGCAGGCCGTCGTCGTCAACGACACGATGAGCAAGCTTGTGACCCAGGCGCTCGATGAATTCACGACCGATCAGAACGCCAGTGACGGCGCCGTCAGCGAAGCGGAAATGCGCCCGGTCGTCGGCCTGATCAACCAGATCCTCGCCGAAGCGATCAAGATGCGCGCCAGCGACATCCACCTGGAGCCGCGCAAGGATCGCGTCGAGTTCCGGTACCGTATCGACGGTCAACTGCAAAAAATGCATGAGATCCCGAACAAGCTGCAGGCCGCCTTGATCGCGCGTCTCAAGATTATGGCGCAGATCGATATCGTCGAATATCGTATTCCTCAAGACGGCCGGATCGAAGTGACGGTGGACGGCCGCACGATCGACCTGCGTGTCTCGATCCTGCCCAACTACCACGGCCAGCGCGTCGTTCTGCGCGTTCTTGATAAGAGCCAGACCCTGCGCCAGCTTCCCGAACTCGGCTTCTCCGACCACAATTTCAAGCTCTTCGGCGACATGATCCAGAAGCCGTACGGCCTGGTGCTGGTCACGGGGCCGACAGGGTCGGGCAAGACGACGACGCTGTACGCCGCTTTGAACAAGCTCAAGAACGAAACCAATAATATCATGACCTGCGAGGATCCGGTCGAGTACGCCATCGACGGCATCAACCAATCGCACGTCAATGAAAAGGTCGGTCTGACGTTCTCCGCTCAGCTGCGAGCCATTCTGCGCCAGGACCCGGACATCGTCCTTGTCGGCGAGATCCGAGACAAGGAGACGGCGGAGACGGCCATCCGCGCCTCGCTCACCGGACACCTGGTTTTGAGCACCCTGCACTGTAACGACGCTCCCAGCGCCATCCCGCGATTGGTGGACATGGGCATCGAGCCGTTTATGCTGAGCACCGCTTTGATCGGCGTCACCGCCCAGCGTCTCGTCCGCCAGCTCTGTCCCGAATGCCGCGAGCAGTACTCGCCGAACTCCGAAGAGCGCTCCGTGCTTGGCAATATGTACACCGGCGACGTCCCATTGCTCTGGCGTCCCAAGGGCTGCCCGCGCTGCAGTGGCAACGGCTATCGTGGACGGAACGGCGTCCACGAGATCCTGCCGATCGGACCGCAAATGCAGAGCCTCATCGCCAACTGCGCGTCGATGGACGAACTGAAAAAAGTCGGTTCTACCTACGGTTACGAAACGATGCAGGAAGATGTCTGCCGTCGCGTGGTCAAAGGTGAGACATCCTTCAACGAAGCGCGCCGCCTGGTCTTCTTCGATACGGTATCGCCCGCGCAATACCCAACCGCTCAGACCGTTCCACAGCCCGTGGCGGTCGAGCGCGCCGCTTAAACATCGCCGTCGCCGGATTGGAATTGCTTCCAATCCGGCGGCTTTTTTTTCTCCCACGCTCTTTTCGGCTATACTAACGCTATCGCGTTCGCCGCCGCGTCTTCGCCGGCGCCGCCAGCGAAAGGAGCCGTCGTTATGTATCGTCAGTCCCGCAAAGGGTATATCGAGGAGCAGATCGAGAAGATCGGCCTGATCCTCACCCTCATTCTCACCGGCCGGCAAGCCGATCCCCAGAAGGGCGGCATTGAAGAGATCAAGAAAAGCTGCAAGACGCTCACCGGCGTCGACATCAGCCTTCTTCTTGCCCTTCCCGTGGACCGTCTGCCGACCCTCTTCGAAGGCGCGCTCGGCTACGACTCCGGCCGCTCCCTCGCCGCCGGCATTCTTCTCGATGAGCGCGCCCAGCTATTCCACGACCAAAACCTAGCCGCCTCCGCTTTCGCCGCCTGGCCAAAGGCTCTTCTGCTAATCGTGGAAGCGTTGATTGCCGAAGAAGGCTTCCGTACACCGGAGTTTCGGGGCCGAGTCGAAACGATTTTGGAGAAGCTAGGCCCGGATGGAGTGACGCCGAAGATCGAGGAACGGCTGGCGACTTATCGCAAAGTCGTAGGATAAATTCTCCGGAAAACCCGTTGACAAACGGATTTGATCCGTGATAAGATAATAACGTAATTTGTACGTTTCGATACTGTAGTAATCGTGTGCGGCGCCGGTTTTTTCGGCTCGCATCGTCGTCATCGCAAGACCCTTCTTTGAGGATTGAGCCGATACTGGCGAGGTTGCTGCTTTTCCCGAGCGTCCTTATGTTTTGCCAAAAAAGCCGATCCTCACTTGAGGACCGGCTTTTTTGCGCTGGAGCCGGCCAGCGGGTTTATTCAGCGAGGAGCACATTATGCCAAATCAGAAAATCGCGGATGTGGCCGCCGAGGCGATGCATGACAGTTCGTTTGAGTCGAAAAAAGGATACTGCTCGCGCTTCGTCCGGCAGGTCGTTGCAAAAGCGCACGGAAGTAAGTATAGCGGACTCTTTGGGGCGTCCGCGATCGATACCGGCCATAACTTCAAGCGGGCGGGGCTGGATGTGAATGTCACGCACGCGAACGATCTGGAGATCGGGGATATCCTGTTTAAGATGGTAGGGAGCGGCGGCTTTGGCCATGTGGGGATCTATGTCGGCGGCTCCAAGGGCGTCGCCTCGAATAGCTCCACGCGGCTTGGACGGATCTCCGGCGCCAAGGGGTATCGGACGCTCGGACAATGGGGCGCTTGGCAGCTGGTCGGCCGTATTCCTGGGGACTCGCCCGCAGTCGCCACGTCTCCTACGATGTATCATTTGATCGTCGGCGGCAACAAAGTCGCCGATATGCCGGTGCTCCATGGGCAGACAATGTGTCCGGTTCGCGCCTGGGCCAACGCGTTTGGATTCGCACTCGACTGGAACGAAGACAAACATGAGGTGCTGCTTGATGGATCGGAAGTGGACGCGCCGGTGACGCTGATCGACGATCACGCATTTCTGCCGATTGAGACGCTCGTGAACGCGGCTGGACTTTCGATCTTAGAAACCGACGATCAAACGCATCGCATCGTCGTCGGGACGCACGTGTGATTGCGCTTGGCGATGGAGTGTCTTCTCAAACTCCCCGCATCTGCCGCCTGAATTCACCTGGGCTAAGGTGAAAGTATCGCCGGAAGACTTTGCATAGGTCATTTGCGTTGGCGAAGCCTGTATTCGCTGCAATTGCCTCCAGCTTTAGATCGGAATGGATAAGAAGCCGGGTCGCTTCTTCCAGGCGGACCTGGCGCAAGAATCCTGCGGGGGCGAGTCCGGTGACGTCGCGGAAATGGTGACTGAAGCCGCTGCGGCTCATGCCGTAGGTTTCGGAAAGCTGGGCGACGTCCCCGGATTCCGGCAGCCGCGCCAGGGCGAAGGCGCGAACCTCATCGAGCAATTTTTCGCGGGCGGGGCGAGGGTATGCGGCATGGTGCGCGGCGCGCTCATACTCGACAAGGAGATCGAACGACGCCTGCTCCTCGGCGAACCGGTCACGGTATCCCGTGGTGTGGACGGTCTCAAACGCGGCGAGAAACCGCGTGAGCAGCGCTCCGTCGTCCGGTATAGCGAGCACAGTCCCAAATGTCTTCTTGCGCTCGGTGATGCGCTGTGTGACATAAGGCTGAGTCAAAATCAAATACACGAACGACCAGTGATCGGATTCCTCCGGCATATGATAGACATGGGCGGACGGAACCGTCGCGACAAACGCCGTTCCGGGCTCGATCTTATGGGAAACGCCGCCTTCGCTATAAATCCCCCAGCCTGAGAGCGTATACTGGAATACCAGAAACGGGTACGCCGCGTCGCCGCCGCGCTTCTGTCCGTCCCAATAATAGCCATCCGCCGACCGCCTTCGCTCATAGCCGCCGACAATGAGCGTTTCCGGCCCATAGACACGTTTCTGATCCCGCGCTTCAAAAATACTCCGCGCCCAAACTTCCCGCTCCGCAAAACCCATCACTTTCATTACTTTGCCCGATCTCTCACAAATCGACTATCAATAGCTGAAATAAACGATTGTCGCCGCAGATGCTCTCTTGTATAATCTTAGCAGGAAAAGCGAATGTTTTTCACGTTTTGGATATGATCGGAAAGGTCTTCTTCCCATGTCGATAAAAATTGCGATGATTGGCGCCGGATCCATCGGATTTACGCGCCGCCTGATGCGTGATGTGCTGTCCGTTCCGGAGTTGCAAGAGACGCAATTTAGCCTGATGGATATCTCGGAGCAGAACCTAGATATGGTTGTCCGGCTTTGCCGTCGCGATATCGAAGGCAATGGGCTGCCGGCGACAATCACCTCCACTACCGACCGCCGTGAGGCGCTGCGTGACGCCGATTATGTCATCTGCACGATCCGTCAGGGCGGCTTGGAAGCGTTCCAAACGGACATCGATATTCCGCTGAAATATGGCGTGGACCAATGCGTCGGCGACACGCTCTGCATTGGCGGGATTATGTACGGCCAGCGCACCATGGCGGCGATGCTGGATATCTGTAAAGACATCCGGGAGATGGCGAAGCCGGACGCGCTGTTCCTGAACTATTCCAACCCGATGGCGATGAATACGTGGGCGTGTAATAAATACGGCGGGGTGAAAACCGTGGGATTATGCCATGGGGTGCAGGGAGCGCACTGGCAGATCGCGCAGTGCATCGAGCATTGGGCGAAGGGGGAAGGGTTGCTGGGTGAGGATGAGAAACTGCCCCGTCAAGATGTCGATGTCGTCTTTGCGGGCATCAACCATCAGACATGGTGTATCAAAGCGCAGTGGCGCGGGATCGACTTCATTCCCCGGCTGTTGGAGTTATTTCAGGCCCATCCCGAGTATCCGACGACGGAGAAAGTGCGGATCGATGTTCTCAAGCGCTTCGGCTATTACAGCACCGAGTCGAACGGGCATCTGAGCGAGTATCTGCCCTGGTATCGCAAGCGTGTGGACGAAATCAACGACTGGATCGACCTCACCAACTGGATCAACGGCGAGACCGGCGGCTACCTGCGCGTCTGTACCGAGGGCCGCAACTGGTTTGAAACGGACTTCCCGAATTGGCTGTCCGAAGAGGCTCCCAAGTTTACGCCCGAAACCCGCAGCGAGGAGCACGGTTCGTATATCATCGAATCGTTGGAGACGGGGCGTATCTATCGAGGCCATTTCAACGTCATTAACCAGGGCCATATCACGAACCTGCCCGATGGCTGCGTGATCGAGGTTCCTGGATATGTCGATCGCAGCGGGATCAACATTCCCGTCGTCGGCGACCTGCCTCTCGCCTGCGCCGCCACCTGCTCCGCAAGCGTCCGCGTCCAGGAAATGTCCGTCGAAGCCGCCGTGCGTGGGGACGTCACCCTGCTCAAGCAAGCCGTGCTGCATGATCCCCTGGTGGGAGCCGTTTGCAATCCCGAAGAAGTCTGGCAAATGGTGGATGAGATGCTGGTGGCGCAGGCGCAGTGGCTGCCCCAGTACGCCTCCGAAATCCCCGCCGCCCGCCGCCGCTTGATGGACGCCGAAGCGAATGGAACCCGGGTGCGTCTGCGACAGACCCAGGGCGCCGCGCGTTTGCACACCAAGACCGTGGACGAAATGTCTCGCGACGCCGAAGAATCCCGCGCCAACGCCGGGGCCGCCGACAAAGGCAAGATGACGAAGGTAGCCGCATAACTATCGAGGGTCTCGGATATGAGATTACGAGTTCCAAAGGAGAAACTATTGAACCGCTTTCGGATACGAACTTACGCCGCCTTGGCCGCGTTGATATTCTCAGCCATGGGCGACGCCCGCCAGGCGTACGCTGCGCCGGTGGCGACGATCGATCTGGATGGCGCGGCTGTCGGTCGTCCCTTCGAAGGGCTGGGCGCCGTGAGCGGCGGCGGCAATACGAGTCGCCTGCTGCCCGATTACCCCGAGGCACAGAAGAAGCAGATCCTCGACTATCTGTTCAAGCCAGGCTTTGGGGCGTCCTTGAGCGAGTTTAAAGTGGAAGTCGGCGGTGACGTCAACTCCACCGAGGGCTCCGAGCTCAGTCATATGCACACGCGCGGGGATGAGAACTACTCTCGCGGCTTCGAGTGGTGGCTGATGGAGCAGGCCAAGGCGCGCAATCCGCAGATCACGCTTGACTGTTTGGCCTGGGGCGCGCCGGGATGGGTCGGGAATGGAAATTTCTGGTCGACCGATATGATGGACTACTACATCAAGTTCATCAAGGGCGCGAAGAAGTATCATGGATTGGACATCGTCAGCGTCGGCGGCAAGAACGAGCGCGGCTACGACCGGGACTGGTACATCGGCTTCCGCAAGGCGCTTGACGCCAACGGATTGTCTCAGGTCAAGCTCGTGGCGTCCGACGATTGGGGGCCGTACTGGATCAAGGTCGCAGAGGCGTCCACGACGGACCCGGAACTCAGCAAGGCGATCGATGTCTTCGGGGGGCATATTACCTGGTCCGAGAATCCGCCGCTGCCGACGGAAGCGATCCAAAAGCTGGGCAAGCCGTTCTGGGATACGGAGCTTCACAATTACTATCCCGGATTCGAATCGGAAATCTCCCTGATCCAGGCGTTCAACCGCAATTACATCCGGGCCAAGATCACCAAGAACATGGTCTGGAATCTGATCTGGTCGTACTATCCCGTTTCTTCTTACCAGGACGTCGGTATGATGCGGGCGAACTCGCCGTGGAGCGGACACTATGAAGTGCTTCCGGTGCTCTGGGGATATGCCCATATCAACCAGTTCGTCAAGCCCGGATGGCTCTTCCTGGAAAACGGCGGGAACGGCGAATTGCCCGCCGGCGGAACCTACACAGCCCTGAAATCTCCGAACGGCCGCGACTACAGCCTGATCGTCGAAACCAAGGACGCTCCCGGCCCCCAGCTTGTCCAGTTCAAGCTGATGCACGGGATGCCGTCCAAGACGCTCCATCTCTGGAAAAGCACGGCGGACGCGCAGTTCGTGCATTCGGGCGACTTGACTCCGGCGAATGGCGCCGTCACGATCTCGCTGGAACCCAACTGCGTATATTCCATCACCACGACGAAAGGCCAGCGCAAGGGGAGCTTTCCCGCATCGCCGGCGGACGCGCCGCTAAAACTGCCGTACCAGGACAACTATCAGAGCTATCGCGTCGGCGCCCAGGCTCGCTACCATTTCGATTACCATGGCGCGTTTGAGATTGCGAAGGGAGGGGCGGGGCATCCGAAGGTCCTGCGGCAAATGGCGACCAACTCCGCGAGCGGCTGGGGCGGCGCCTATCTGCCGCTGACGTTCCTGGGATCGACCGACTGGAAGGACTACATGGTCAGCGCCGACGCATACATCGAGAAGGCGGGAGCCGTGGCGATCCACGGTCGGATTGGCGTGATCCCAAACGATAACAAGTTTGATCCTCCTGGTTATACGTTCCGCATCCAGGACAGCGGCGCCTGGGAGCTGAGCAGCTTCCAGACGGTAATCGCCCACGGCGATACGTCCTTCAGCGCCGATCGATGGCATCGCCTGCAGCTCGGTTTCCAGGGCTCGCAAATCACAGCCTCCGTGGACGGCAAGGCCGTCGCCACGGTCACCGACACGACATATCCCGGCGGATTGGTCGGACTGGGAACAGGATGGAATTTCGCCCAGTTCGCCAACCTGAAAGTCGAGCCCAGCGGATCGCAAACCGCCATGGCCGGCCTCGCGCGGTAAGTGGTTTAAGATAACGGCCTAAAAATCGACCGGCTCGCGAGATCTTCTTGTCTCACGAGCCGGTCGATTTTTAGGCTATCACTATCCCGCCGTCGGAACTACCGTCAGCACTCGTTTCATCGCGCCGCGTAGCAGAGTGATCCCGACGGGAACGCCCGCCTGTTTGTCCGTCAGACGACGATGCAGATCATCCAATCCCGTCACCGCCTTTTCTCCGAAAGCAACAATCACGTCGCCTGGGCGCAGGCCGGCCTCGGCGGCGGGGCCGCCGTCCTGGACATCAAGCACCAGGACGCCGCTGTCTTCGGCCAGATTGTGATAGCGGACCAGCCGGCGGGGCAGGGGCGTGTCCTGGCCGGAGACGCCGATCAGGCTGCGCTGGACCTTGCCGTGCTGGATCAGCTGGCTTGCGACGTAGATCGCGGTATTGATCGCCGTGCTGAAGCAGATGCCCTGCGCCGAGGCGATGATCGCCGTGTTCACGCCGACGACTTCACCGCGCGACGTGACCAGCGGCCCGCCCGAGTTACCAGGATTTAAGGCCGCGTCGGTTTGGATCACATTGTCGATTAGTCGGCCCGAATTGGCGCGCAAGGAGCGTCCGAGTGCGCTCACCACGCCCGCCGTCACCGAGCATTGGAACCCATACGGGTTGCCGATGGCGATCACGAGCTGTCCCGCCCTTACCTGCTGCGAATCCCCCAGGCGCGCCGCCACCAAGTTCGGCGCGTCGATTCTTAATACCGCAAGGTCCGTTTCCGGATCGTCTCCCACTAATTCCGCGGGGAATGTACGCCCATCGGCGAGCGTCGCTTCTAAGTTTGTCGCGCCATGAACGACGTGACTGTTGGTCAGCAAATAGCCATCCGGCGTGAAGATAAACCCCGAACCGCTGCCCTGTCCTGCCTGCCCGCTGCGCATGAAGGCGGCGCGGATAAAGACGACGCTTGGCGTCACCGTCTCCACGGCGTGCATCACCGCCTGCGAATACGCGTCAAACAGCTCCCCATCCGAAACGGGAATGTCCTTCGAGACGCTCGTTCTCTCTGCGTCAATAAGATGCGCCTCGTCATTTAGGACCCATTCTAAGTCCAGACGGGCGTCAATCGTCGATGTCATTTTAAATCTCCTCCAGATGGAAGAAGCGGGCTCCGGCGCATGCCGAAGCCCGAAGTCGATGTGTATTGATAAAACACTCGGGTCCTTTCTATCGTTCCACGTGAAAATTACCCCTTGACAGATTCCTGAAAAGTGTATAAACTGTATTAACTGAACTAGTACAGTATGAAGGAGCGCCGTTGTCCCTCGAAATACAAATAGCAACTGGAAGCAGCACGCCGATCTACTGGCAGATTGTCGATCAGATCGGCAAGGCCGTGGAGTCGGGCGCGGCCCAGCCGGGCGATCAGCTGCCGAGCGTGCGCGCTCTGGCGGAGCGGCTGGTCGTCAACCCCAATACCGTTGCGCGGGCTTATAACGATCTGGTGCGGGACGGCGTGCTCGAGTCGCAGCGGGGCAAAGGGGTATTTGTCGCCGAGCGGCGTCAGGTGTTCTCGGACGCCGAGCGCCGGCGGCGATTGGAGCAGGCGGGCGACGTTTTTCTGCACGATGTTCGGATGCTGGGATTTACGACGGCCGAAATTATCGATTACTTAGAGCGGCGGCTCAGTGAAGCCATGCCGGAGACGCCTCGGGAGGTTACGCATGAATGACTTTGTGATCGAAACGCATGGGTTGACCAAATATTACGGGACGCGCGAGGTGGTGTCGCCGTTGGATCTCGCCGTGCCGCGCGGGTCTATCTTTGGATTTCTCGGGCGTAACGGCGCCGGCAAGAGCACGACCATTCGCATGATGCTGGGATTGGTCGAGCCGACACGCGGGTCGGCGACGGTGCTCGGCCAGGACAGCCGAAGTCTCACTCCGGAACTGCGCGCTCGCGTCGGTTATCTCGCCGAAGGGCATCATGTGTACGGATGGATGACCGTCAAAGAGTGCGGCGAGTGGCAGTCCCGATTTTATCAAAATTGGAATTGGGGCGTTTACAACGGGGTCGTGGATCACTTCGGCCTGAACCCCAAGACCAAGGCGAAGGGACTGTCACGCGGCGAACGCGCTGGCCTCTGCCTCGCCTTGACCCTGGCGCCCGAACCTGAACTGCTCATCCTGGACGATCCCGCGCTCGGTCTGGACCCTGTCGCCCGTCGCAGCCTGCTTCAATCGATGCTGTATGTGACGCGCCGCGCCGACCGGACCATTCTCTTCTCGTCGCACTTGCTTTCGGACGTCGAACGCGTCGCCGACCATATCGCCATTCTCGACCGAAGTGTCCTGCGCGCCAATTGCAGTTTAGAGACCTTTCAGGATCGAGTTCGACAAGTTTCGCTCAAGTTCCCCGGGACACCGCCGCCGCCGCCCGCCATTCCCGGCCTGCTGCACTCGTTCCGCACGGAGAACGAGATGGTGCTGACCATCGCGAATATGTCGCCTGACACGGATCGGATTTTGAAGTCGCTGAATCCCAAGAGCATCGACCCGATGCCGCTGGGTTTGGAAGACGCCTTTATCAGCTATCTAGGCGACCGGGGCGAGCAGTCGTTCTTTATCCCGGATGCGGAGGATGTGGCGTGAACGCAGGAAACTTTCGCGCGTTTTGCGCGATGTTTTGGAAAGAATGCCGTGAGAACGCCAAATGGGCGGCGCTGGCGGCGGTGGGGTTGCTGCTGGCGCTAGTCGTTGGGGCGGCTAAGTCCAATCAAGTCTTACCATATCAGGTAAAGCCATATGACGAATTTTGGAATGCGGTCTATACCGTGATTGGGTTTGGCTCGGTCTTGACGGCGCTGCTGCTGGGGATGCTGCAAATCCTGCCGGAGCGGCGGCGCGATCAATGGGCGTTCCTGATGCACCGGCCGGCCTCGCGCGCTGTGCTGTTCTGGGGGAAAGCATGCGCTGGCCTTGCGCTCTATTTGCTCGCTGTCGGGTGTCCATTGGTCGCCGTTTCGATCTGGGCGGCCGTGCCTGGGAATATGGCCGCGCCGTTCGATCCGCGTCTGATGCTTCCCGGCGTCGCGACCATCTTATGCGGAGTGAATATTTATTTCGCTGCGCTGATCGTCGCGCTGCGTCCCGCTCGCTGGCATGGGAGCCGCATTTTGCCTCTGCTTGCTGGTGCGCTGGGGTATTTTCCATTGGGGTTGACGAACGAATTTTGGTGGACGATGGCGGTGCTGCCGTTCACTGTCGTTCCCCTGGCGCTGGCGGCCTGGGCCAGTTTCGTCGCGGAGAGCGCCGAAGCGCGGCGCTCTTATGCCGGACGGGCAGGATTGGCGCTGACGATGTTTGCGGGCTGCTCGGTCGTGTTATTTGCCGTGTTCGCGATTGCGGTTGGGTTTTATAGCGATGTCCAACGACAAGGCTCATACTACTCTGAAGCGACACAGGATTATGGGGTTCTGACTTCGGGCCGCTTCGTTCGAGCGACATCGTTCCCCGTACGTATTGTTGGCGGTCGTTATGTTACCCCGCAGCAAATATCGGAGCTTCACGACCTGAGTGGCCGTTTTGTGCCCTACTATCCCGATGCCCTGAAGACGCCAACGTCGCTCATGCTGACCGGAACTCAATACGCGCCGAATGCATGGAACGTATCGTACATGCAGCCGCAGCGTTACGCACAGGAAATCGTGCAGCCACTGCGCGCCAGTTCGCCCCGGTTTCGGTGGTTCTACATCGCTCCCCGGCGCCGAATCGTCCTCTATTCCACCAAGACACGTCGAGTCGTTCGCGAAATTGGGCCAGTTGACTCTCAGTCCTCTGATACCTTGGGGACGGCCCAGTTTCTCGGCAGTCCTGTTTCTTTGCCCGTCAGTTCAGGGCTGACCAATACTCCTTATGTCTTTAGCCGGCAGATTTATCGATTGAACACGGATATTTCCAGTGGAGATTTCGATCCCCGTGCTCGGTTGGCCTGGATCCCGCTGTTTCATAAGCCATTGCCGGAAGCGATTGTCTCGGTAACGCCATCTCGTAGTTTTGACGGTCCTGCGGACGATACGCAATACGTTTACTATGTTTGTACGGCGCATGCCGTCCATGTTGTCGCCCCCAAGGGACAGGTGCTTTTTTCCGTTCCTGTCCCTGATGGCAATAAAGTCTCCGTGGTGGATTTGCCAGGCGCGCATGGCGACGCCGTTCACGGCGGCAATGACACCCGTTACTTTTTTTGGATATTTCCCAATCGGATCGCGACGGGATTGCAGGGGACGGTGACGGAATATTCGCCTCACGGCAAGGTCATGCAGCGTGAAATACTACCGTCACTACCTCCATCCATAACGATTGCGGCATCGTCAAAATTGTCAGCTTCCGTAGCGCCTATGATCTCGATGTTTCTGGCGGCCCTCTTTCTCCAAAGCGCGCCCTTGGCGCTGCTGAAGGCCGGTCCACTGGGCTTTTCCGCTATTTGGGCGTCTCTATCGTGGCTGGTCCTCAAGCGCGGCGGTTTCCAGGGTCGCACTCGCATTGCTGGGGCTCTCGCGGGACTGTTTCTTGGCCTGCCTTTCCTGCTGACGATTCTCTCGCTGTATCGATGGCCGTCGCGTATCGATTGTCCGCAATGCGGCAAGAAACGTGTGGTTATACAGGATCGCTGTGATCATTGCGGCGCGGCGTTCTCGGCACCAGCGCGTGATGGAACGGAGATTTACGAGACATCTGGCTTGGTGATGACGCATACGGAGGCTGCATGAACGCAAGTAACTTTCGCGCGTTTCGCGCGATGTTCTGGAAAGAGTGCCGCGAGAACGCCAAATGGGCGGCGCTGGCGGCGGTGGGGTTGCTGCTGTCGATTGTGATCATGGCGGCGCAGCCCGGTCAAGGCTATCACTACAAGGCGAAGCCATTTTACGACTTTTGGCGTTCGGTCAATGGAGACGTTGTGCTGGGGAGCGCGCTGACGGCGCTGCTGCTGGGGATGCTTCAGATCTTTCCAGAGCGACGCCGGGACCAATGGGCGTTCCTGATGCATCGGCCAACGCCGCGCGCATGGATCTTCTGGGGCAAGGCGTGCGCCGGTCTCTCGCTTTATGCGCTGGCGATGGCTGTCCCTCTCCTTGCCGTGTCGGCGTGGGCGGCGGCGCCAGGGCATGTCGCTGGGCCGTTCGATCCACGCTTAATGCTTGCGGGGTTCGCGGCGATTGCGTGCGGCGCCATCATTTACTTCGCCGCGCTGATCGTGGCGCTTCGCTCCGTCCCCTGGTACGGAAGCCGCCTGCTGCCGCTGGCGACCGGATACTGCCTGGCGTTCGCGATTGATACGATCCCTCAGGAGTTTTGGCAGACGATAGCGCTGCTGCCGCTGGCGATTGCCCCGCTGGCAATCGCCGCACTGAGCGCTTTTTCAGCATCGGACAACGAAGCATCGCCATCGAAGGCGGGACGCGTTAGCACGATCTTAATCGTCTTTTTCGGCGCATTGACCGCGTGCGCCGTGGTCCTGGTAATGCCTGGGAACCTGTTGTCGTCGGTTTCTCTGGCGCGTGATCCGATCCGCATCGAGCTTTACGCGGCTCTGAAAACCGGGCAAATCGTTCGGGTGACACAAGTTCACCAACCGGCTGGCGGGTCCTATTTGCAGGAAGTGCGCGACGTGGCCGGTCACCCGCTGCATGCTAGTTACGCGGACCTCAATTTTCCGCAAATCCTTTCTTTTAACTCGATCGCCAATTCCAGTATGACGAGACGATATGCGGAGCCGCAGCGCTACGTGTACGACGTAACCTTTACTCCGCGCGTTGGAATTGGCGATTACGCGTGGTTCTACATTGCCTCGCGACATCGGGTGGCGATGTACTCGACGAAGGATAGCCATCTGATCGGTGAGATCGGACCGAGCGGCGCGGTTGCCGCCGGCGGCGGGCAGCCTTCGCCGTTTCCGAGTCCCTACTCGACGCTTTCGGCGATCGATTCCTCGGATAATGTGTTCTGGGTGTTCGGACCTCAGATCTATCGTCTGACTTCCGAGAATACCGGCGGCTGGGCTCCCGCCCTCGGTCAACTGCATGTGTCGCCGCTTCTTTCGGCGCCGCTTAAGGAAGATATTCGGTCTCTGGTTTCCAGCCCATTTCACGAGAATGAATATTTTGTTACTACGGACCACAGCGTCGATATCTTCGATTCGAAAGGGAATTTGCGCTTCTCGGCTCCGACCTCGCCGGGATGGAGCGCGGGTTTTACGGCGCTCCCGCGAACGACTGGAGCCGCGCCGCGTAGCCGAAACGCCGAGCATTACTTGATGTGGCTTTGCCCAAGCGAGGGGCAGCCGGATCGTGTCGCCGAATATACCGCCGACGGACGGCTGCTGCAAATTCAACCACTGCCGCCGCTCTACGCGCCGAGCCTTCCGACGGATTGGGGCAGCTCACTCTACGCCGCTTTTGTTCCCGTAATCCTGGTGATTATGGAGGCGTCACATATTCTCGGTCTCGTCACTTTCGCTTCCGTCAACGTGGCTTTGGTCGCTGGCCTCACCTGGGCGACCCTCTGCTGGCTTGCGGCTCGTCGCTCTGGACTGCCAATCCGAGCGCGGGGCATCAGCGCACTGGCCGGCGCCTTTCTCGGTATGCCGGCGCTGATGACGATCCTGTCGATCTATCGCTGGCCGGCGCTCGTTATTTGTTCGCAATGCGGCAAGAAGCGCGCCGTCACACAGGAGCCCTGCGAGCATTGCGGCGCGGCGTTTTTGGAGCCGGCGCGTGATGGGACGGAGATATTTGAATCTCCCGCTTTGGTAATGCATACGGAGGCCGCATGAACGCAGGCAATTGGCGCGCGTTTCGCGCGATTTTTTGGAAAGAATGGCGAGAGCACGCCAAGTGGGCGCTTCTGGCTTTCGTGAGTGTCTGCATCGCTCTTTGTTACTTCGTGACGGTGCGTCTGGGAATATTGGATTATCGCCCCAAGTCTTTCACCGACTTCTGGAGTGGCGTGGAAATGATTTATTACGTCGCGCCACGCCTGATCGCGATTATGCTCGGGATGCTGCAAGTTCTGCCGGAACTGCGCCGGGACCGGTGGGCTTTTTTGCTGCACTTGCCCTGCTCCAGAGGTGTGCTGTTTGCAGGCAAAGCGGCCGCCGGGATTGCGTTATTGTTCACCGCGACGGCGGCTCCATTGCTGGCCGCTGCGCTTTGGGCGCGGCAGCCAGGTCATCTGGCGGCGCCTTTCGACTGGGGGGTGACGTGGACGGCGGCCACGCAGATTTTGGCCAGCATCCCCCTTTATTTTGCGTCTCTATTGACAGCCCTGCGGCCAAACCGATGGTACGGCGGGCGCATGCTGCCGATCATCATGGGGTTACTGACAGGCTTCTTATTGGTCAGTGTGGATGGACTTAGCCATTCGTATGTCTTGTGCGGGATCTGTCTTCTGTCGATCGTCACGGCTCTGGCCGCATGGGGCGGCGTGGTTCATCGCGAGGAGGCCCGGCTCCAGCACTGGGCAGCCCGCGCCAGCGGCTCCGTTGTTATGTATGTCGGGGTGCTGCTGGTTTGCGTGATCCCTTATTTGATTGTTCAGTCGGCTTGGGACGGACAGATTTCGGCGCAAAGAACTTACACCGAATATGGCCTCGCGTATGACGGGCAGATCGTGCGTGAGCAATACAACTCGCGGAGATATGTCCGCGTAACGGCGGCGGAAGCCGGCGCGAAACGGACCCGTTATACTTGGAGCGATGTGGCGCATTCTTCTTACCCGATCGTCTCTCCCTGGCTGGAGGAGGCGAGTGAACTGAGCGGCGCTCCCCACTCCGGCGTCGTGTTGGCCGCGAATGCGGTCAGTGAGCAATACGGAATGGTGCATTGGTACTATCTCCGAGAGCATCGCAATTTCGCGGGTTATTCCGCCCGCACGAAGCAGATGATTGGGGTGATGGGGCCAAGAGGGTTTACTCCGGGAGCCGCCGCGAATAACGACAATGTCTTTTCCGAGGACTTAAGCCAGGTTGATCAGCAGAAGGTTAGCGATTTTGGATGGGGAGCAGGATGGAAAGGCGCCCCCGTGTCGTACGTATTTGGATCCCAGGTTTATGCAATCCATTGGAACGCTCTCAAAGTCGCGCCATTGTTCTCCGGCGGCAACGAACGGATTGTGAGCGTCAATGAGGTGAAGCGGATTTCTGGCTACTGGGACACTTCTTATCTCATCAGCACCACGGCGCATTTTGCCCTGATATCTTCGCACGGGCAAACTCTGTTTGTAACTCCGCGAGAATATTCTTTGCCTGATTACGATACGGTGAGATTAAACGTGACGGAGGATCACAAATACCTGTTCTGGTATGTCCCGGGCGCCCATGGTCTGATCAACGGGAAAACGATCCAGGTGACGGAGATTTCGCCGACGGGAGAAGTGCTGAAGCGTGTCGCTTTGCCGCCGATCTCTCCTGGCGAACAGGCCCGGTACGAAGATTCACGATTTGCCGGTATCGTCGTCCCACCCTTTGTCGCCATTGTCGGAGCTGTTGGCGAGTATGTGCTTGTTCTTCGGCAGAATCCCAGCGCGCTCGGTTTCTGGAGCGACATCCAATATCATCGCGTGGCGTGGACAAGCTTCATCTGGATTAGTTTTGTGGCTGGGCTTTGCGCCGGTGTTCTTACTTGGCTCGTGACGAGGCGCTGTGGATTGGCTTGGCGAGATTGCTTGGGCTGGGCGTTGTCGTTTGTCCTGATCGGTTTGCCTGGCTTATTTACCTTACTGGCGATGCGGCCCTGGCCGGCGCGTGTTGTGTGTTCGGCTTGTGGCAAGCGGCGTATCGTGACTCATACCCAGTGCGAGCATTGCGGCGCGGCGTTCCCGGAGGCCAAGCGCGATGGGACGGAGATCTTTGAATCTCCGACGTTAATACTGCATACGGAGGCGGCATGAACGGTTCTATGTGGCGCGCAATTCGCGCGATTGTCTGGAAAGAGTGGCGGGAGAACGCCGGATGGGCTCTGCTGGCGGCGCTGGGGCTGTCGCTTGGCGTCCTCTATAACGTGACACAAAAGTACCAGACGCTTCGCTATGTCACCAAGGACTTTACAGGATATTGGGAGGGAATTCATACGGTGATGGCGGTGGGGCCGCTGGTTGTCGCCGTTGGAATTGCCTTCATCCAGATCTTTTCGGAACAGCGCCGGGACCAATGGGCGTTTCTGATTCACCGTCCGGCCTCGCGCGGCGTGCTGTTTTGGGGGAAGGCGCTTGCGGGATTGTCGCTTGTTCTCGCGGCGACGGCGACGCCATTGCTGGGCGCCGCCGTGTGGGCGGCGATCCCCGGGCATTTGGCGGCCCCGTTCGATCTCGATCTTTGCAGCGTGGGGTTTCGGGGGATCGCAGTCGCCAGCCTCGCTTACTTTGGAGCGCTGTTGACGGCTCTGCGTCCCGCTCATTGGTATGGAAGTCGGCTCTTACCTGTAATTTTGGCAGTTCTGTGCGCCTTTTTAATCGCTCAGGGAATCTCTCTGTTCTTTCTGCCGCCGCTGGCGTTTGTATTGGGCGCAGCCGCCTGGGGAGCTTTCCTTGGGGACGGCGACGACGCGCGCCAGCCGGTGATTGGAAAGATTGGGCTGCGCCTGACGCTTTACGCCGTGTTACTTGCCGTTAGCCTTGGCGCGGTCGCCGCGATTGACAGCGCCTATCGGTCGATGTATCCCGCCGCCGGCGCGACGACAATGACAAACCATTTTGTCATTGCGCCGAACCACATCGTTCAGAGCAATTACGTTCTGAACCCAGGGACAAGCATGAACTACCGATTGGTGGATACCACCGGAGTTGATGGCAAGCAGTATCCTGTCGATCCTCGCACCGGAATGGCCAAGGGAGAAATATCAAATCCTAGTAGCTTAAGTATTTTCGAAAGCGTCTCCGTGAGCGATGTCCATTCGCAGATCATTCCGATTGCCGCCTATCAGGAGACGACCGGGCCGGACCTCAAATGGTTCTACGTACGCTCGCGGAATTGGGTTGAAGTGTACTCTCAGGACAGCAGGCGTCTTGTGGGGCGATTTGGTTTGAACGGCTATGTTCCAGTTTCTTCCGGTGCGCCGGAGCCATTTCGCGATGAGCCGGTGGCGCTCCCCTCGGTCCCCGTCCTAGACATATATACGTTTCGTCATCGGATCTATCGAATGGTGTCATTCGACGCTGCAGGGCGTTTTTTGCCGATTGAACAGCGCAGATTTCAGCTGCTCTTTCAAGAGCCTGAGGGAACCCAAATTCTGTCCATCGCGCGGGCTGACCAGATACAGCAGCACGCGAGTCTGGCCTATATTGTCACGACCAACGCCGGACTTCAGGTCCTCGGCGGCGATGGTTCGTTGCTGGCGTCGCTGCCGTGGACGAAGCGCGATTTTACGGGACTGTCCGTGGATTGTAATATTGTTACGAATGTCGATCGAAACACGCTGAACCCGGACCACTATTTCTTCTGGTTTTGGCCAGCCGATCGGACCAAAGCGCCGATAACCGCCGACGTTGTGGAAGTTGCAGGAAACGGCAAAATCGCACAGCGCGCGCAGGTCACCGAGCCTGCCTATCACCATCCGGCCGACACACCCTGGTTTGGGATCGGGACGCCGCTTCCGGCGGTGGCTCTGGCGGCGCATTCCGTATCGGGAGCAGATAAGTCGGTGGGGGATCAATTGATGGTCATCGCGTTTGTTACCGCGCTGCTCTGCGCGCCATTCGGCTGGCTGATCGGCGTCCGCTGCGCCGTGAATCGCAGGGCGTGTTTCGGATGGGCGCTCGCATGTTTTATCCTCGGAGTGCCTAGCCTGCTGACGCTGATCGCGCTGCGTTCTTGGCCGGCGCGTGTCTCATGCCCGGCGTGCGGTATGAAACGCATTGTCGATCACGAACGCTGCGAACATTGCGGCGCGCCGTTCCCGCCACCGGCGCGGGATGGAACCGAGATCATGGACACTTCCGAAACGGCCGCGCATGCGGCGTAATCGATAGATAAAAAATCCACGCTTGAAGAAGCGTGGATTTTTTTATTTGCGCCGTGATTTCTGAGAACAATTGGGGAACTATTAATAATACGATACCGTTCCGTATTATTATAACGGTATAATTTACGCATCGTTGACGGCGCTGGGCGCCAGAAGCAGGGATGACCATGGTGGAAACGCAGGAGCAGACACGGTACGCGCCGGGACGGCCGGCGGCGGATGAGATCGCGGAGCGGCACGAACGGCTGTTGACAATCGCCGCCGAGGTGTTTGTGGAGCTGGGATTTGCCGGCGCGAGCATGGGGGAGATCGCGCGCCGCGCGGGCGTGTCGAAAAATACAATTTACGCACGTTACGCGACGAAATCCGAACTGTTTTCGGGGGTGATGCGCTTTCGGGCGGACCGACTGCTGCCGCGCTTTACGGATGTTTTGCTGACGGATCGTGGTCTGGAGACGACGCTCCAAACATTTGGTGAGAACTTGCTGGATGTGATGCTGGAGCCGCAGTCGTTGGGCTTCCGGCGGCGCATGATCTCGGAAGCAGTTCTCTTTCCCGACATCGCGCGACAATATTGGAACCTAGGGCCGACCCGCTCGCGAAAGCTGCTCAGCGCGTATCTCGACGCCAGGGCGAAGTCGGGCGAATTGGTCCTGGACGATCCCCAAGAAGCGGCGATCCATTTCATCTCCCTGGCGCAAGGCGATCTGGTGATCAAGGCGGAGCTGGGCGTTTTGGGCGATTTCAATCCGGCGCAGCGGCAGGCGGCTGTGCGCAGCGCCGTGCGTTTGTTCTTAAAGTCATATCGAAAAAGTTAGTTCGAAAGTTAGTCAACGGATCGGTGTACTATGGCAATATCCATCCCCAGAAACGGAACCAAACCCGCGCCAGCGCCGTCAGGTCCGCCCGCGCGGGCGGCGGCCAAGCAGGCAAATCCCGATGTCACTCCAGAGGTCAACGCGCACCGGTGGTGGATCCTGATCGGCCTGATTATGGCGGCGGGTCTGGAGATTTTGGACACGACGGTCGTCAATGTCTCGCTGCCGCAGATGGCCGGAAACCTCGGAGCCTCCACGGATGAGATCGCGTGGGTCAGCACGGCGTATATCCTCTCGAACGTGATCGTGCTCCCCATGACGGCGTGGCTTTCGGGGCGTTTTGGCCGCAAACGTTATCTGATGGTGTCGATCATCATCTTCAATATCGCGCGCTTTATGTGCGGCCTGTCGGGATCGCTGGGTGAGATCGTCTTCTGGCGGCTGATTCAGGGCGCGGGCGGCGCGGCGCTGATCTCCACGGCGCAGTCAACAATCGTCGAGATCTTCCCAAAAAATCAAACGGCAATGGTGCAGTCGCTCTTTGGCCTGGGCCTGATCGTGACGCCGACCCTGGGACCGCTGCTCGGCGGCTATATTACCGACAATTACTCATGGCGGACGGTGTTCTTTATCCATATTCCGCTGGCGTTCGCCAGTCTGACGATGGTCGGTCTGTTTCTGCAGGATTCGATCCACCAAAAACGTGTCAATACTGTTGATGTCCCAGGGATTTTGCTGCTGGCGGCGGGAATGGGCTCACTCCAATATGTCATGGAGGAGGGCCAACGGTATATGTGGTTCGATGACGCCTGGATCGTGCGCCTGACGATTGTCGCTGTCCTCGCGATCTCCGGGTTCATCTACTGGGAGCTATCGCCGCGCAACAAAGCGCCGATCCTGGACCTGCGGGTCCTGAAGGATCGGAACCTCTCGGCGGCGGTTGTGCTCGGTCTGGTGCTCGGATTCGGTCTCTATGGCGGCGTCTTTATCTACCCGCTATTCGTGCAGACGATCCTCGGATTCACGCCGACCGCCACCGGTCTCGCGCTCCTGCCCGGCGGTATCGCCACCGCCGTGGCGGTGATGATTTGCGGACGCCTGCTGTCCAAAGGCTTCGATCCGCGTATTCTGATCGCCACCGGTATGATCGTCTATATCGCGTCGATGTGGATGCTTGGGCATTTGACGCCCCAAAGCGGCCAGTCGGACACGCAGATCGGCCTGCTGGTTCGCGGCTTAGGTCTGGGACTCGTCTTCATTCCGATCAGCACCACGGCGTTTGCCAGCCTTAAAGGCGCGCAGATCGCCCAGGGCGCCGCGCTGTATAACTTGATGCGACAGCTCGGAGGCTCCTTCGGTATCGCCCTTCTGGCGACTTATGTCACAAATATGACTGAGTTCCATCGCTACAATCTGGTCGGTCGTCTCTACCAGGGCAATGTTATCCTCGACCAGCGCGTCGCCGGCATCACCGCCGGAATGATCAGCAAGGGTCTCAGCCCGGACGCGGCGCACACAGCGGCCCTCACGCTTGTCAGCCACACGGTCCAGGCGCAGGCGATGACGATGGCGTATAACAACGCCTTCATCCTGCTCGGGATCACGTTCCTGATCGCCATGCCCGCCGTGCTGCTGCTGCGCCGGCCGAAGAAGGGCGCCGGCGCTGGGGCGAGCGCGGCGCATTAAGACCCCATCTCCCCGCCGAAGTAAACTTCGGCCTCCCTCTTTCCCTGCTAAAGGCCCTTCGGGCGGGAAAGGGGGCGATCGTAATTACAGCCGACAAGATCTATATCGGCCCAAGTTATCAGCATTCCTTCGCACCCACGCAGGATTCCCCATCTCCTCCCGCGAATAGTCCGCCACTTGCAGATCGGCTGCAACTCCCATTTTCCCATCTAGGGGGTCCCATGGCGGCGCACTTCTGGATCTTTCCGTGGATCGCGCTCTTTTTCGGGCTCGTGGCGTTTTCCGCCGCGAGCCTGCGCGCGTTTCGTTCTCCTGTCACTCCCGGCGGTTCGCGCCGGGATATTCCCTCACTGATCGTCTGGGCGCTGGCGACGGCCGTCGCGACGTGGCTGAGCCTGCGTCTCGGATCGGTGGCGGGCGTGGATTATATCGCGGCGCGCGGCGTACTGCTGGGGGCCGTCGGCGGGCTGCTGCTTGTGGGGACGGCTGGGCGCGCGGCGCGCGCGTCGGACAGCGGGGCGCCGGCGGCGCTGGTGATCGGGTGGGGCGTGGCGGTGACGGCGGCGGCGCGGCTGTGGCTGACGCATGGGGAGCTGTCGGGGCTGACCGGGCTGATCCTGGGTGTGGTGATCCCCATCGTAATCTTCGGGGCGGCGCGGCGTGAGGATTCCGAGGAGACCGGGGCGGGAGTGCTGACCGGCGCGGGGCTGGCGTTTCTGGCGACGCTTTCGGCGGCGGTGCAGATCGGGTTTACCCGGGCGCGGCTGATCGAGCAGATGTATTGGCCGGATGTGCCGCTGCTGCTCGGGGGCGCGATGTGCCTTGGGCTGCTCGTCGCGATGCTGATTCCCAAAGCCCGACTGCGCGCTCTTTGGATCGGACTGCCGTATTTGATCGCGACGGTCGCCGTGGGCGAGACGCTGGCGCATGAGCGCACGCCGTTGAAGCTGCTGGGGGTGGGCGTGCTGACCTTTGCGCTTTTGTTCGCAATCGGCCGCCAGCGGCGAGACGCCGCCGAGGCCGCCCCGGCGCTTCCCGTGCGGACGCTGCTGCCGTCGCTCGCCCTGCTGGCGATGGCGCTGACCGTCAGCTACGCTTACTGGGCGGGCTACGGAGTGGCGCTGATGCTGCTCGCGGGCTGGGCGGTCGCCGCCGCCGTTCCGTGGCGCGGGACGGATGACGCGTCGGCGGCTTTCGCCGGCGTGGCGTCCCTGCTGCCGGCGTTTGTTTTCGGCGCCGTCGCGGTGATGCATCGGCTGCTGCTCCTGCAAAACTCGGATGCGCTGGATGTGAACGCCGTGACCGACGCCTGGGACTTCTTCGCCCTCAGCCTTGGCGCAATCCTGCCCTTCGCCGCCGCCGAAGCCGGCGCGGCGCGCGGGCGTATTTCCGCAGGACTGGCGGCGGCGTTCTGGCTGCTGGCGCTGACCATTCCCGTGCTGATCGCCGACTATGTGCTGGCGGTGCGCGCGGGCGGCGGGCTGCTGCTCGGCGCGGCGCTGGCGGCGCTCTTTTCGACCTTCACCGCTGGACAATCGCGCGGTCGTGTCCTGATCGGGAGCCTGACCGTCGGCGCGCTGACGCTGATTATGACGCCGATTGCGAGCCAGTGGGATGAGCCGACCCGGCGCGTGCGAACGCTGATCGTAATCGGCGCCGTCGTGCTGCTCGCGATCCTTCAGCTGCTGCCGTCGCGGCAGGATGCATCTGCGCCCGAGCGGGACCCGCAGCCGGCCGTGGAGGGCTAACCGCGATGGCGATTGCACGCAAACGCGGTCTCCTGGCCGCAAATCCG